>NZ_LVCU01000520.1:0-29764 GCF_001647185.1 Rhodococcus sp. EPR-147 | reverse complement strand
TCGGTGGCACTGCCCGCGATCTTCTGCAGCCCGCCGACGTCGAGGAATGCCTCGTCGATGGAGATGCCCTCCACCAGCGGGGTGGTGTCGTGGAAGACGTCGAACACGTCCTTGCTCGCCTGCGAGTAGGCATTCATACGCGGCGGCACCACGATGGCCTGCGGGCAGACCGCGCGTGCCTGCCCACCGCTCATCGCCGTGCGCACCCCGAAGGCCTTGGCCTCGTAGCTGGCGGCCAGCACCACTCCCCCACCGACGATCACCGGCTTACCGCGCAGCCGCGGATCGTCCCGTTGCTCCACCGAGGCATAGAAGGAGTCCAGGTCGGCGTGCATGATGCTCGCCACGGGTCTACCGGTGGACTCCACCGTTCCATGCTCGCACAGGCCACCGACACCCTCGGCCCGCTCACTCGCAGACGTGGTCCTTCGCGGCCTGCACTATCGGCTCGGCCCAGGGCTCACCGGTCCCCTTCTCGTAGGTAGCACCGAGCGAATCGGTCACCTCGGCGACGGCCTCCCCCTCGGACAGTCCTTGCTGAGCCCGGGTTTCACAGAAACCCGGAATGTAGATGCCCAATGCGAACACCTCGTTGACGGTGGTGCCGATGCCCTGCCCGTACAGGTCGTCGAATAGTTCGCTCATTCCCGGAGTCTCGAGAAATCCGTCCCTGGCCTCCTGCACGTCACGCGAGATGCCGGTGCCGGTCTCGGTCGACGTCATCTCGTAACTGCAGCCTGCGCTCAGTGCCATCAGGCAGAGTGCAGCGCCCATCGATATCCGACCCGCTCCCCGCTTCACAGAATCACCCCCGCAACCACGTAGGTCAGCGCGGCGACGGCAGCCGCCGCGGGCAGCGTCGTCACCCACGCTGCGAACATGTTTCCCGCCGTCCCCCAGCGCACGGCCGTCGTACGCTTGGTTGCTCCGACTCCCATGATCGCCGACGAGATGACGTGGGTGGTCGACACCGGCGCTCCCAGTCCGATCGATGCCACGTACAGCACGGACGACGCCGTCGCCTCCGCGGCGAACCCCTGGGGTGGGTCGAGTTCGATGATCTTGCGGCCGAGGGTGCGCATGATCCGCATCCCACCGGTCGCCGTTCCGACCGCCAGCACCGTCGCGGTGAGGAAGTAGCACCACAGAGGAATCGTGTAGTCGGCCTGATTGCCCGATACGACCAACGCCAGCACCACGATGCCCATCGTCTTCGCTGCGTCCTGCATTCCGTGTCCGAAAGCCATGGCCGCTGCCGAGCACGTCTGTGCCCGGCGGAATCCGCGGCTGGTGGCACTGGGAGACGATCGTCGGAACATCCACAGAATGGCCACCATCGCGGCGCTTCCGAGCACGAAACCGACTGCAGGAGAAACAATCATCGGGAGGATCACCTTGGTCGCGACGCCTCCCCACAGCACCGTCATTCCGCCGGCCAGTGCAGCTCCCACCATGCCGCCGACCAATGCGTGCGAGGACGAGGACGGCAACCCGTACCACCAGGTGATCAGGTTCCAGCCGATGGCACCGACCAGGGCGCACCCGACCACGAGCAACGCGTCGGATCCGACGTCGAGGGCGATGATTCCCTCTCCCACCGTCGACGCGACCTTCGCACCGAAGAAGGAACCGAGCAGATTCCCCACTGCGGCCATGACGAGCGCCGTCCGCAGGGTGAGTGCGCGAGTGGACACCGACGTCGCGATGGCATTGGCCGAATCGTGAAAGCCGTTGGTGAAGGTGAACGCCATCGCGAGGGTGATGACCAGAACCAGTGCTACCACCGCGCACTCACGTCTCTTTCAGCACGATGGATTCGATGACGTGCGCGACCTTCTCGAAAGCGTCTGCGGCATCTTCGAGTTCGTCGCCCACTCCCTTGAGCTTCATCACGGTCAATGCGTCGAATCGGCCGTCGAACAGATCCGCCAGAAAAGTCCGATAGGCATGATCGGCCCGGTTCTCGAGCTCGTTGATCTCGATCCAGTAGCGCTCGAGATCCTTCATCGACGCCAGCCTCGGCATTGCATCCGCGGTGACCTTGGCCGACCGGTCGAGGATGTCGATCATCTCGTGCATGTGCGGGGTCAGTTCGTCTATTCGGTACAGCGAGAGCAGATGTGTCGCCGCCTCCATGTGGTCCATCACGTCGTCGAGGCTCGAGCCGAGGACGTAGATGTCGGTGCGATCGAACGGAGTGATGAAGCTCGAGTTCAAGGTGCGGAACAGATCGTGGGTGACGCTGTCGGCTTCGTGCTCGAGATCGACCATTCGACGCGCCACCGCATCGATTTCCGGTGCGGGTTCCAGCAATTCGGTCAACGTCTTGGCTCCGGTGGCCAACAGCTGAGCCGAGGAGTTGAACAGGTCGTAGAACAGAACGGACTTGGGTTTGAAGCGTGCGAACATCTTTCGTCTCCTGAATGGTGCGGCTACCGGCGAGCGCCGGCGTAGGGCTCGAGCAGATCCGACGGCACGCGGTGGTCGGCATCGGCGGGCAGGACCAGTTCGGGCGCACCGGCGCGTGATCGAGGTGCCATCTCGAACGCCTCGATCGACTGGCAGTACTTCGAGACTCGGATGACGGACATGTTCATCCGTGCCGTCATGTCGGTCACCCAGTACGGCACTCGTTCGTTGGCCTTGATCTCCAGGATCGCGAGCTTGGGCGGGATGATGAAGCGGTTCTGGGCACCGGAATCGAATCGGAAGTCGCGATCCCGACCGTGCACCTTGTGATCGATCGTCACCCGTAGACCGAGGTCGGCCTCACGACCGATGTACGCCTCGCGCAGATAACCGGTGGTGACCATCGGACGCAGATCCAGATTGGCGATCAACGTGCTGACCTCGTTGACGAACGGGCGTTGACTGGGATCGCATTCTATCTCCTCGCGGCCGTTGAGCCACCGCTGAGAAACGTCGTAGGGCAACGAGATTCGGCGCTTCTGGGTGACCCTGTTGACGCGCTGCTTGATCTCGATCTGCACCGGCGTGTCGTCGGTGCACTCGGACGGCGCCCCGTACAGCCGTACCCGCACCTTGCGCCTGAACTTCAGGCCCTCGATCTTCTCCCAGTAGAACCGCAGATCGGTGGTGTCGTAGTACAGCGAGGTGACCGGGTAGCCACCCTTGGGCGAGAACGGGTCGGTGTCCATCCGTGCCGTCAGTTCTTCACGGACCTGAGCGACGTCGGCCTCGGCAACGAAATACTTGATCTCGTACCGATTGAACGAGTGCAGCTTGCTGGCGGTCTGCTGGTAACCGGTGGGCTCGGTGTTCAGGTCCTCCGGCGACGCACCCTGCTTCTCCAAAGCGGCCTTGGGTCGAAATTTGTCGAACAGATTCATGGATCGAACCTTCCTTCGGTGGGTGTGCATGGTCGGGCGACGCCGCGTTCAGTTCGGCTCCGCGAACACGATCGGGGGTAGTTCGGTGGCTCCGTCGGCCTCGGACGCGAGCAGCAGTTCACCCGCGTCGGTGTAGGCGACGGCCTCCCCCTGTGGTTGATCGGGTCCCTCGACAACACGGGCGGGAGCGCCCGAGAATGCCGCGGGCACATCACCGTCGGCGATTTCGAAGACGAACAGATCCTTCTTGGTTCGCAGTGCCCCCACTGTGGCGTCGGCATCGACGGCTGCACCGGTGATCGGTCTGCTCGACCCGTCCGGCGCAGTCGCAGACACCGTTCCGGAACGGACCAGATCGATGGATGTCGTTGTGGTGTCGATGGTTTCGTCACTGCTGTAGATCGACGCGGCCGCACCGCCCGAGACCTTGGTGATCAGCACCGGTTGCCCGGCGGGCGTCAGAGCGAACGCCTCGACGTCGTGTGCGCCGTCGGGGTAGCGCATCGTGACCGAGGTGCGCCGGTCGGTGGCCACGTCGACGCCGATCAACGTGACGCTCTCCCGGTCGCTGTCGTTGTCACCGGTGTCGGCGAGCCACACGATCCCCGCGCTGTCGACGGCCATGTCCTCGACGTCGACCGTCTCGACTCCGACGTCGACCCACCCGGTCACCTCGCAGGCACGGTCGAGCACCGCCAGCCGATCGTCACTACCGCGGTCCCCGATCGCGTAGCCGGTATCGCCCGTCCACGCCAGACCCGACAACTCGGACAGGCCCGAGTCGGTGGGGGTGCACCAGGTTTCGAATCTCGCAGCTGCTGGGGGTTCGGCCGACGCGCACGACGCGAGTACCGAGGCACCGGCTCCGCACGCAGCGACGATCACGCCAAACCTCCGTCTCCGAGTGTTCATCCGACCGTCGCCTATCCGCCACGAGATCGAGCGTCGGCGGTCACTGCGCGGGAGCAGCATCAGCTCATGAACGGTCGAACTTCTGTTCCCGAGTTGCTGGTCGCCACCGGCACTGCGCGCACGCTGTCGCAGGCCGCCTCCTTCGTGATGGAGGGAATGGTCCTGATCAACGGCTTGCCGCTGCGCGATCCTCGCCGCGAAGTTTCCCCGACAGACACCCTGACCCTGCGCTGACCGCCGAGACATCACGACGATCCCGTCACGACAGGATCGTCGGCGAGTGCATCGGTGCGAATCTGCAGCCGTGACTTCAATTCCGCAGCCTCGGCGTCGATCTCCTCCTGAGTGAGCGCCGCCGACGTCGGAATGGATGCGGTGACCTCGTCGACGATGTCGAGCACTCGGCCGCTCGCCCACAGCTCGTCGTAGATGGTGCGGAAGGCAGCGTCGTACTCGTCGGTGAATTCGGTCGAGTCCAGGAACATGTCCTTGAGCGAATTACCCAACATCGGGCCGCCCTCGGGCATCCCCCCGCCTTCCGGAATCTCCATTCCCTCCGGCGGTGTGAACCCCTCGGGCATCTGCGGCATTCCGCCGCCACCTGCCCCGCCGCCACCGGGCATCATCGACACCGCGTCGTTCGCACCGGCGGTGGAATCTGAGTTCAGAGCCAGATTCAGATCCCACGACACGACCGAGAACGTCTTCGAGTCCAGGTCGTAGTACAGGTAGAAGTTCTTTCCCGGGCCGCCCATGTCGTCGCCGTTGCCCAGCAAGTTCTGCAGGGCAAGGTAATTCGCCAGTGAGTCGACATCGACATAGTCGGCCAGATGCGCATCGAACTCGGCCTGATCGGCACCGTCGAGCCACTTCAACAGCGTGATGATCGGTTGCAGGTCCGCGGTGCCGAGAGCGTTGATCTGGGTGTACTGCTCGGCGTACGTCGTCTGATCGTCTCCCTCGTACGTGAAACTGGCTTCGGCACCGACCTTGTACAGCACCCCGTCGCCGTCCTCCAGGGAGTTGGCGTAGTCGTCGTCGGGAGCGACGACGACCAGCCGCGTCGTCTCGGCCGAGTCGTTCACCGAATACGTGGTGTAGGTGAAGTCCTGGGTCGCCTGACCCGAGGCCTCGGTGATCGCAAGAGACACCGACTCGTTCAAAGCGGGCGTATACGGCCGAAGCGACAGCGTCGCGTGACCCTGATAGGCCCGCCCCTCGGAATACTCCGCGAAGTCGATCAGAAACGGAAGATCCTCGGGCGCATCGAAACTGAGCGGCTCCCCGAACATATTCATCCCAGCACCGCCGGGCATGGCCCCACCTTCCGGCATGGCTGCACCCTCGGGCATGGCTGCACCGTCTGCAGGTGCTGGTCGACCGGATGTCCCGGCAGTACCTCCGCCGCGCCCGGGCATCGAGCCGTCGTCGCTGCTGAGAGTGGCCAGCGTGGAATTGCCCTTCAACCTGATACCGACGTCGGCGATCAGGGTTCCGTCGATGGTGATGTCTGCGGGTACCGACTCCTTGACCCCTTCGTTCTGGAAGGAGTCCTTCAGTGTCTGGTAGTCGCCGACGTCAACGTCGATCGAAATGGAGTGCGACACAGTGGGATCGAACAGATCGACCGTGCCCTGGACGTTCTCGGTGATCTCGGAGGCGATCACGGTTGCATCACCGGTGATGTACGGGCGGATCCGGGTCGACCCGAACACGGTCGCCATCACCACGACGAACACCAGCAGGGTGGCAGCAATTTTCCAGTGCTGCCGCACCGTCCGCGGTACTCGGTGGACGAGCCTCCTTCGCAGGGTTGTCGGGGCCGAGGGAAAGTTCGTGTTCGGGTCGGTCACGATCAGATGTCCGTCTGGTCGTATCCGGTGAGTACCGAGACCCGTTGCCCTGTGTTGACCTCACTGAGAGCAGCGATCAACTCGCCGGGTTTCTTGCCGGATCTGAGTTGGGCCGTGTAATAGAGCTCGGTCAATGCACCCGATCGCACCGATTCGGTACTGACCAGCTCGAACTCCTTGCAGTACTTGATCAGTACGTCTTCGACGAGATCGGTGTAGTCGGCGTCGGGCGGCACTTGCACCTTGACGACCTGGCGCTGGACATCGAGTTTGAACCAGTTGAACTTGCTCATCACCACCATCACCAGGCAGATCGCAAACGTGGCCGCAATCGCCAGTACGTAGAAGCGAGTCCCCGTGGCCATGCCGATCGCCATCACGAGGAAGATGAACCCGACGTCGCGAGTTTCCTTGATGGCGTTGCGGAATCGGACGACGGACAGCGCGCCGACGAGCGCGAAAGCACGTGCCACGTTCGATCCGACGACCAGCATGATCAAGCTGATGACCATGCCTACCGTGACGAGGGTCTGTACGTAGGACTGGCTGTACGACACGTTCTTGTGGGTGAGTCGGTAGACCCAGCCGATGATCGCCGACAGGACGAACGACAGTGTCAGGGACACCACGATGTCGAACGTCGAGAACGTTCCGCTCAGGTCTTGAATGTTGAAGTTCATTGCATTCCGATCGAGTCGAGTCGAATTCCGCACCGGTCACCGGGAGCACGTGACCCGCGCGCCGACATCCGCAACCGATGCTGTTTACCGTTTGTTCGGATGCCGTTAACCCTAGAGACAGCTGCGACGGAAATTCCACCTCAGAAGCTGGCAGTTTCCTGCCAATTCAGCCGTTCATCTCCTGGCAGCAGTGGAATTTCGAACGGCCTCGATCCGGCGCCCCAGTCGGACGCCGGTCGGTTGAATTTTTCAATTATGTTGCGGGTCAATCGATTACGTGCGCATGCCGTACAAACGTTGTCAATCGGTCGTCGAGCGAAGTGACGGCAGAATTACTTCGTCGATTATTCGCGTTCGGTATTCCGAATCCAAAGGCTTGGCGTCGGTCAATGGGCCAGTCATGATGGCGCTGAACACCATGTATTGCAGAAAGTCTGCCGATCTCGGCCTGCTCGACAATTCCCCCCGCTGCACCGCGCGCACGACGACCGACTCGAGGAATCTGGCCTCGGGTTCGAGGAACGTTCTCCGCACCGCTGCCGCCAACTGTTCGTCGACCATCACCGCGTGGTGGATCGCCGCGGCGAAACGTTGATCGTGCTCTGCCCCCTCGGACACCCGATTCATCAACTCGAGCAGATCTCCGCGAAGGTCTCCCGTATCGATGCCGACGAACGGGGGCGGGCCGACCGATTCGATGGCCGCGACCACCATCTCGGCCTTGCTCGACCATCTCCGGTAGAGGGTGGCCTTGCTGCACTGCGCTCGCTCGGCAACCAGGTCCATCGACAGTGAGTCGTAACCGACCTCGCCGAGGCACAGTAGTGCGGCGTCGAGAAATTCGCCCTCGCGCTCCACACTCACCCTCGACCGACGTGGGGCGTCGACGCTCATCCGTGCCCCCTTATCGAATCGAAACAGTTTCGTACCGCTTACCGAGCGTAGCGCTGAGGCATACTTCTGTCACTGGACGCGCAGCGCAGGTGACCTACATCACGTCCGTGTGACATTGTTGAAGCCGTCGGATCGGCGTGAACGGCTGGAGAAAATCGTGACGGCCTGGTGGCGGTGGTACGCAGCGCTCGGCGCACTCGGCTGCGCCGCTTACTTCGTCGTCCCGACCACCGTCTGGGGTCAGTCGGTCTTCGTACTCGTCGGAGCCTCCGCCGTTGCCGCCACCGTCGTCGGCACCAGGATGCACCGGCCCCGCAACCGTTCGGCCTGGCTGGCCATCGCCATGGGCACCGCCCTGTGGGTGATCGGCGACATCGTCTACGAGTGGATCCACATCACCCAGGGCAGTGTCCCCTACCCGTCGCCGGCGGACGCGATCTACCTCGTCGGCTATCCGGTCTACGGTTTCGGCCTGTTCCTTCTCGCTCGCCACAAGTGGCGACCCAGCGAACGCGGCCACGTGGCAAACAGCGCCATCATCATGGTCGCGTTCGGACTGCTCACCTGGGTGTTCGCCGTGCAGCCGTCGCTCGGCGGAGGCGGCATCTCCGGAACCGCAGGCCTGGTCGACGTCGCGTACCCCGCGATGGACATCTTTCTGCTGGGACTGCTGGCCCACTTCGTCGGCTCACGGCAGTGGCGGACCCTGTCCTACCGGCTCCTCACCGTGGCCGTAGCGCTGCTAGTGGTCACCGACACCGTGAACAACTTCGCGATCGTCTCCGATTCCTCGTCCGACAGGTCTGTGTTCGACGTCGGATGGATCATGTCCTACGTCCTCATCGGGGTCGCCGCCCTTCACCCGTCCATGCGGCGCATCACCAACCCGAACATCGAATCCGACGCCCACCTGATGGCGTCGTTCACCACTCCCACGGTCGTCGTGCTGACCGCGGCCACCCTGACTGCGCCGATCGTGATGTTCATCGAGGTCGTTCGCGACGAGCCGATCGCCCAGTGGGGATGGGCGGTGCTGCTCTGTGCTCTCGCTCTGGTGGTCCTGGTGATGCTCCGCATCACCGATCTGCTGCGGTTGTTGCACACTCAGACCGTCCAGCTTCGTGCCGTTGCCGATACCGATCACCTCACCGGACTGGCCAACCTACGCGCCCTCGAGCATCGACTCTGGGGCAATGCGGGTGAGTCGACCTTGCTCACCGTCGACATCGACCGATTCAAGGAGATCAACGACACCTTCGGACGCGGCCTCGGCGACCAGGTCCTCGTGGTGGTGGCCGAGCGACTGCGAGTCGTCGCCGACGACTCGATTCTGTTGGCGCGCTTGGCCGGTGACGAGTTCGCCCTGTGTGGAGCATCGGAGTCGATGGATCCGGCCGCGTTGGCGCACCGGATTCAGCTCCTGTTCGCCACTCCTTTCGAGGTGGGGAACATGACCCTGCTGATCGAAGCGAGCGTCGGAGTCGCGTCGAATTCTCCCGGCGACGGTGAGGACGAAACGACACCCGATCGCCTCGTACAGCGCGCCGACCTCGCCGTCCAGGCCGCGAAAGCCGCTCAGTCTCGCGTCGCGTACTACGACCGGTCGATGGACCGGGACAAGAGCGAGCAGCTCATCATGCTCGGCGAACTCACCACGGCACTGGAGACGGATCAACTGCAACTGCACTATCAGCCGCAGATCGACCTCACGACGATGACCGTCGTCGGCGTGGAAGCACTGCTGCGGTGGCATCATCCGAACGGCACCGTCCTGTCCCCCAGCACATTCCTGCCCACCGCCGAACGCACCGGACTGATCCGGCCGTTGACGAGCTACGTCCTCACCCAGGCCCTCGCCCAACGAAGGCAGTGGATGACCGATGGGCTCGAGCTGAGCATCGCCGTCAACATCTCGACCCGAAACCTGTTCGACGACACCCTCATCGACCAAGTGTGTACAGCGCTGAAGGAATTCGATTGTCCACCGCGCCGATTGACCGTCGAGGTGACCGAGACCTCGGCGATGACCGACCCGATCGGCGCGACCGAGACGCTGTCGATACTGCATGCGATGGGCGTGCAGGTCGCCATCGACGATTACGGAACCGGTTACAGCTCGCTCGCCTACATCGAGCGATTGCCGGTTCAGGAGCTGAAAATCGATCGCACGTTCATCGGCGGCATGGCGCACAACCCGGCGCATGCCGCCATCGTGCGATCGACCGTCGAGCTCGCCCGTACGCTGGGATTGTCGGTGACGGCAGAGGGAGTGGAGGACGAGGTGACGATGACGGCGTTGCGCGAACTACGGTGCGGACGAGCGCAGGGTTACCACCTCGGCCGTCCCACCTCGGCAGACCGACTCCCCGCCCTCGTCGCCGAACTGAACGCGCATCTGAATACTGCTACAGGAGAACGGATATCATGACCGAAGCAGCCCTGTCGGTGTATGCCGCGATTCGATCTCGCCGCGACGTCCGCGCCGAGTTCGACGGAACCGTCGTCGACGACGAGGTTCTGCGACGAATCCTCGGAGCGGCGCATCAAGCCCCGAGCGTGGGCAACACCCAGCCCTGGGACTTCGTGGTCGTCCGTAAGCCCGATACTCTGAGCGCATTCGCGGCCCACGTGGCCGGCTGCCGACAGGATTTCGCGGACAAGCTCGACGCCGAGCGACGAAAGACGTTCGACCCCATCAGAATCGAGGGAATCGAGACCAGCGGAACCGGGGTGGTGGTCACCTACGATCCCGACCGTGGAGGTCGGCACGTCCTCGGCCGCGACACCGTCGACGACACCGGACTGTTCTCCGCCGTCCTCGCCATCGAAAACCTCTGGCTCGCAGCGATAGCCGAGAACGTCGGCGTCGGCTGGGTCTCGTTCTACGACGAGGCATACCTCACCGAGCTGCTCGACATCCCCGCACCGGTCCGCCCGATCGCCTGGCTGTGCGTCGGTCCGGTCCAATCGTTTCAGGAGGTACCCGATTTGGAACGCTTCGGTTGGCGTAGCCGCCGTCCACTGGACGACGCCCTGCACTTCGAGCAGTACCGCCGATGAGGGCGTCCCTGGTCGCGGCGGCCGCTGTCTGCCTGCTCGTCGCCGGCTGCTCTGCGGCCGAATCCCCGACCGAACCGACCACTGAGGCAACCACTCCGGCGGCCGAGCCCGCACAGGCCCCGGATGCGGCCGACCCGATCGGTACCGTCGTTCCTCTTGCGGGTGCTCCCGAAGGTGTCGTGGTGGGATCGTCCGGGATCGCTGCTGCCGGGGTGCGGGAGCCCGACGGCGTGGTGCTGTTCGACGCGGCCACCGGTGCCGTGCGCCAGATGGTCTCGACGACGGGTGCGCCGCGACATCTTTCACTGGCCGGTCCCGACGGCCCGGTGTTGGTTCCGCTTGAGGGCAGTGACGAGCTGCTCGAGATCTCGCTCGCCGACGGCGCGATTCTGTCGACGGCCACCGGTGTCGGTCGTCAGCCACACGATGCGGTGCAGACCTCCGACGGCACCGTCGTGGCCACCAACGAGATGGGTGGCGGAGTGATCTTCCTGCGCGACGGGGCGATCGTGTCGGAGCTACCGCCGGGCCCTGTTCAGCCCGGTGGTGCTGCCGCTCTCGGTCCGTTCGCGGCCGTCGCGGATGTGCAGGGCAACGGTGTGTGGGTCTACGACGGCGCGACGCAGCGGGAGGTGTCGCAGGCTCCGATCGGCGTCAAGCTCACGCACGCGGTGACGGTGAATCAGACGGTGGCCGGGTTCGCCGACACCGACGGTGGTGCGGTCCTGCTCGCATCGGTCGACGATGTCGGCGGCATTCGTCAGATCGCATCGATCGATGCACCGGGTAACCCGTACGGGCTCGCCGTGGATCTCGAACGTCGGTTGCTGTTCGTGACGCTGACCGCGTCGAACGTACTGCGGGTGGTCGATGTATCCGATCCCGCAGCTCCGCGAACCCTGGGCGATGTTCCGACGGTGACGCAGGCCAACTCGGTGGCGGTCGATCCGCGGAACGGCGACGTGCTGGTGACCGGCAGCGACCCCGGCGCGGCGAGTTCGATTCAGATCATCCCCCGCGCCGAGTTGCCGGTCGGTTAGGGCGTCACCACCCGTAGGAGCCCGGGATTCCCTTGAACGGGCCGACGACGTCGTCGGTGATCCAGCCCTCGTAGAACCCGCCTTCCTGGGGTCGGACTGCTTCGCCGTCGATCTCGCATTCGAGGCGGCTGGGCGAGAACGCCAGGTAACCCGCGATCTCGGCGAACCGAGGGGTGGGGTTCTCGTAACTCCACCCGGCGGCCTCTGCGACAGCGTCTCCGCCGTGGACGTCCCAGTACGTCGCTGCGCCTTTCCACTCGCAGTGCGTCGATCGCGCCGCCGAGGGGGTCAGCGCGCCCGGAACGACGTCTGCAGGCGAGATGTACCAGGTGGGCGGATGGCTCGTCTCGAGCACGCGGTACGCGGCGGTCGTGCGGGCGATCACCTCGCCGCCGAGCCGGACGACGAGGGAACGATTCGAGGCTTCGAGCTTGGGTGGACGAGGGTAATCCCAGACCGATTCTTGGCCCGGCTTCGGCTTCTCGGGAACGACGGATCTCGGCAAGTGTGTACTCATCCTTCGATGGTGCCACCGGGCGTCACGGGGCGTCGACGGGATAGAGATCGTCCACCCGTTCCTCGTCGAGAATCCAGCGATCGACCTCGTCGAGTGGCTCGACCGTGCGCACCGAGGTGACCGGGGATTCCGGCGGGCGGTGTTCGGTGCGGACCGGCTCGGTTCGGATCGGGTCTGTGCGGACCGGCTCGGTGCGCGCCATCTGCGCAGGGGTCGGTATCTCGGGGGTGGGGAATTCGGGCGCTGGTGTCACGGGTTCGGCTTTCGGGACCGCGATTGCCACCTCTTCGGGGGCGGGTTCTTCGTCTGTGAACTTCGGCAGTTCCGCCGGTATTCGGACGAGGATGCCGAGTCCGTGGGTTGCGGCCAACAAGCTGACCGGCGCGACGGTCGCGATCGCTGCCGACAAGGCCGGATGCAGTGTGCCGGCGTCGGAGATGAAGGCGTGCATGGCATTTGCGCCGATACTCACCAGAGCTGCCGTGATCAACACACCCCAGAAGAAGCGTCGACCACTGCGTTGATCCTCGAATTGGGCCAGCGCGATGACGGAGATCGTGGCCTGCAGGATGGTGCCGTCGACGATCACCGGCCACAGCCAGGACAGCGAGCGTGGGACACCTGCCATCGTGGCCAGATCCCACAGTGCAGCGAAACTGAGCACGAAGGACGCAATTCCGATGACGGTGGTGATGACGACCGCACTGACGAGCGTCGCACGCAGGACCTTGTTCATGGATCGTCATGAAACACGAACCCACCGACAAGTTCGGTGAAGGCTGCGACGGTCAGAGCTCGAAGGCGGCGCGAACGATGCGTCGCCGCCGCGAATGTCGATCAGGCCGGGCTTCACAGCAGTGTCGACAGCGAGTGCGCCGGAGGTAAGTCCGAGGAGACCTGCGGATTCTGATCGCCTCGTTGCCGCCCGGTGTTGTCCGCCCAGCAGTCTTCGCGAACGCACGCGCGTTTGCCAGGGGCGCGCGAAATCGCTATGCGCGCGTTGACAATTGCGAACGCGCCTGGCGAATGCGCGCGCATTTGCCACAATCCCCCACTGCCACCGCACCGAACCCGCTGAGGGATCAAGCGGTACGAACGGCTCCGCGGTAGAAGTCGGCGCGATCGTGTGCGGACATTCCGCCCCATACGCCGTAGGGCTCGTTCGCCTCGAGGGCGTGCTGGCGGCATTGTTCGAGTACCGGGCAGCGGCCGCAGACCTGCTTGGCGGATTTCTCACGCGAGGTGCGAGCGCGGCCTCGTTCGCCTTCGGGGTGAAAGAACACGGACGAGTCCAATCCGCGACACAGACCGTCGAGTTGCCAGTCCCAGACGTCTGCGTTGGGAACGGGAAGTTGGACCGGCCTGGCGGGTGCGCCTCGCACCATGAGCTGTCTCCTCACTGAAAAAGTGAACAAGCTCACTATCTCGCATTCGTCATACTTTTACAAGTCCTTTCGGTCATTCGTAGTACTTAAAAGCAAGCGCGCTTGCTTGAAAATTGCACGTTCTACAGCCGTCAGCAGATCTGCGCCCCGTTTGCGGCCCCAGGCCCGGATGAATGTCGCATTGCCACAGTCAGACCGACTGAAAGTCACATTGATCCACCATGGCGGTCACAAAACGGCGATCAGTGACTTTCCGACATTCCCGCACGCTTTTCGAGTTCGACGAGAATGCGCTCGGCGATCTTGGTCGGCGGCGGCCCGATGTCGACGACGATCGCGTTCTCGTCGTCACCGAGCGGCTCGAGGGTCGAAATCTGGGTATCGAGCAGCGAGGACGGCATGAAGTGATCCATCCGAGCATTGAGGCGTCCGCTGATTCGGTCCTTGGTGCCGGCCAGATGCACGAAGATCACCTCGGCCCCGTCCCTCGATGCGGCGCTCAGCACGTCTCGGTACGACCGCTTGAGGGCCGAGCACGTCACGATTCCCGATCGACCGGTGGAGGTGTGCTCGGTGATCCACTCCGCGATCACGTCGAGCCATGGCCACCTGTCCTCGTCGGTCAGTGGCTGACCCGACGCCATCTTCGCCACGTTGGCGTCCGGGTGCAGGTCGTCGCCCTCCTGCAGGTCCCATTTCAATGCTCCGGCGAGGATGCCCGCCACTGTGGATTTACCCGATCCGGACACTCCCATCACCACGAGAACCGGATGATGTGCTCTGCCTGTCGTCTGTGCTGCCATCCCTCGATACTGCTCCATCACGCTCGCGCGGATCGGACAGACGCGAGAAACCGGGCGACCCGTGGGACGATCGACCGGACATGAGCGAGACCAGCGACTTCCGCCAGCTGCACGATTCGGTGCTCGACGAGCTCGGTCGCGACATCGTGAGCGGCGCGATCCCGAGCGGGACCCGAATCTCGGCCGACGACGTCGCCGTGCGGTTCACCGTGTCGCGGACCGTCGTCCGGGAAGTGGTTCGCGTCCTGGAATCGCTGGGGTTGCTCACCGTGCGTCGACGCGTGGGGATCACCGTGCAGGGCTCGCAGAACTGGAACTCCCTGGACCCTGTGGTCATCCGCTGGCAACTGGCCGGGCCGGCCCGCGCCGAGCAGTTGCTGCTGCTCAGCGAATTACGTTCGGGGATCGAGCCTTTGGCAGCCAAGCTCGCTGCGCATCGAGCAACACCCGAGCAATGCGGCGCGCTGACGGCCGCCGTCATCGGAATGTCGTCGACGTCCCGGGCCGCCGACTCCGACGCCTACCTCGAACACGACAGCAATTTCCATCGCACGTTGCTCGCGGCCTCCGGCAACCCGATGCTGCGGTCGATGTCCGACATCGTCGTGGAGGTGCTCGCGGGCCGCACCCGCCACGCCCTGATGTCCCGCCAAGCCGACCCAGAGGCGATCCGACTGCACGGCGTGGTGGCGTCGTCGATCCAATCCGGCGACGCCGACGGCGCCCAGCGAGCCATGTTGGCCATCGTCACCAAGTCCGCCGCCTCGATGTCGGCGGCCTCCGGTGTGACTCCGTCGCCCGGTCTGGTCCCCGACCAGCAGTGATACATCCCGCGCACAAAGCCAGGTACGCCGAGGCGGGGTTCATCGCCTAGATTCGACGGGTGACTGCTCTCGAATTGCCGCTCGAACTTCGCCGCGCGCTCGTTGGAGTAGCTCGGACTCCGCGTCTGCTCGTCGCGTCCGATTACGACGGCACCATGGCGCCGATCGTCTCCGACCCGCAGAAGGCTTTCCCCCACCCCGAGTCGGTCAGCGCCATGCGCGGCCTCGCCTCCCTCGCCGGCACCAACGCTGCCGTCATCTCCGGACGTGCCCTCCGCGATCTCGCGATCCTCTCGCGCCTGCCGTCCGAGGTGCAGCTGGTGGGCAGTCACGGCAGCGAGTTCGACGCCGGGTTCGTCAATGCCATCGACGACAACGCCAAGAAGCTCCTCACCGTCATCACCGGCGAACTGCAGGCGATCGCCGACGCCCATCCCGGCGTCAGCATCGAGACCAAGCCGGCCAGCGTCGCGCTGCACGTCCGCAACGCCGAGACCGCCGCCGGTGACGAAGCGCTCGCAGCTGTGCGATCCGGTGCGGCGGCGCGGGACGGCGTTCAGGTCACCGAGGGCAAGTCCGTCATCGAGCTGGCAGTCATCGTCACCGACAAGGGCGTCGCCCTCGACATCCTTCGTCACCAGGAAGCTGCTACTGCCGCAGTCTTTTTCGGCGACGACGTCACCGACGAGAAGGCCTTCGGACACCTGCACGGGCCGGACATCGGCGTCAAGATCGGACCGGGAGACACGCTCGCGGAATTTCGCATCGACAGCACCGAGCAGGTCGCCCTCGCCCTGGCATTCCTGCTCGAGGAGCGACGGCAGTGGCTTTCGGGAGCCGACGCCCCGCGCATCGAACGACTGACGATGTTGGCCAGCCCCAATGCCGTTGCCCTGCTGACCCCCGACGCCGACGTCACCTGGCTGTGTCACCCCGAACCCGATTCCGCAGCCGTGTTCGCACACCTGCTCGGCGGCGATCAGGCCGGCCACTTCAGCGTCGGGCCGACCCGCGCATCGCTTCCGTTGAGCCAGCAGTACGTGGACGGCACGATGACGGTGCAGACCAAGTGGGCCAGCCTGCAGGTCACGGATTATCTGCCGCACGACATCGGCCAGGGCCAGACCGCGCTGACCCGCGTCATCACCGGCAAGGCCACCGCCGTGGTGACTTTCGCGCCGCGTCCGGAGTTCGGAAAGGCCTGGGCCTCACTCGAACCCGATGTGGACGGCCTGCGAATTCTCGGTACGGCAGATCCGATGGTGCTGCGCAGTCCCGGCGTCACCTGGAACATCGTGTCCGACGGTTCGCAGCAGGCCGCGCACGCCGAGGTCGATCCCTCGAACGGGCCGATCGTTCTCGAATTGCGGCTCGGCACAGACGATCTGAGCGAGCATCCGTGGGACGAGGTGGAGCGTCGCCGCGCGTCGGAGGCATACTGGAAGGACTGGGCCGACGGCCTGGACCTGCCGCCGCTCAAGCGCGATCTGATGAAGCGATCGGCACTGACCCTCCGCGGCCTCGTCCACGCGGAGTCCGGCTCGATCATGGCCGCGGCCACCACCTCGCTACCCGAAGACATCGGCGGAGTGCGCAACTGGGACTACCGCTACTGCTGGCTGCGCGACGCCGCACTGACCGCAGCCGCGCTGGTCGACGTCGGCTCGACGGCCGAGGCCGAGAACTACCTCTCCTGGATTCACGGGGTACTCGAGTCGGTCTCCGGCCCCGAGCGTCTGCACCCGCTCTACACCATCTGGGGTCTCGGTCTACCGCCAGAGGCCGTCATCGACGAGCTGCCCGGCTATGCCGGCTCGCGTCCGGTGCGCGTGGGAAATGCTGCGAATCAACAGGTTCAGCTCGACGTCTTCGGCCCCATCGTCGAATTGGTCTCCGCCCTCGCCCACGCACGCAAGGCCAAGGGTTCCGAGAACGGCCTGTCCGACGACGATTGGGAACTCGTCCGCGCCATGGTCGAGGCCGTCGAGCGTCGCTGGTTCGAGCCCGACCACGGCATCTGGGAGATTCGAGACAACCCCCGGCACCACGTCTACTCCAAGGTGATGGGTTGGATCACCGTCGATCGCGCCATCGGTCTGGCCGAAACCTTCGGTCGTACAACAGAACCCGGTTGGGCATCGTTGCGCAATACCATCCGCGAGGAAGTACTCGCCAACGGCTGGAACGAGGAAGTGCAGTCCTTCACCGCCGCGTACGACGGCACCGACCTCGACGCCGCGACGCTGTTCATCGGATTGTCCGGACTGATCGACCCGGCAGACCCCCGCTTCGCGGCCACCGTCACTGCCACCGAAGCCGAACTGCGCAGCGGCTCGACGGTCTACCGCTACCGCCACGACGACGGCCTGCCCGGCGGCGAGGGCGGCTTCCATCTCTGCGCCGCCTGGCTCGTGGAGGCCTACCTGCTGGTGGGACAACGCGCCGAGGCCGAAGCACTGTTCGCTCAACTCGTCAGTGCCGCAGGCCCCACCGGACTGCTCAGTGAGGAATACGACCCCATCGCCGAACGATCACTAGGCAACCATCCCCAGGCCTACAGTCACCTGGGCCTGCTGCGTTGCGCGAGATTGCTCAGCGCTGAGCCTGCCTGACCCCTGCCCCCGCTTCTGGATCAATGTGGCTTTGTTGCACTCAGACTGACTGAAACCCACATTCATCCCGATGCGGGTTCGGCTGACATGGGATCAATGTGGCTTTGTTGCAGTCTGAGTGACTGGAATCCACATTGATCCCAGAGCCGGGGCACGCGAACGAGGGCGGGCGGGCGAACTGGGGCGGGCGGGCGGGCGAGGGACAGCTCAGGCGATAGCGGGCGGTTGTTTCGGCGGCGGTCCGGCAGTTCGGCCGCGGAAGAGTTCGGTCGGCAGAGTTTCGGCGGCGACGATGCCCGAGTGCGAGGACGAGAGAACCAGTTTGCCTGCTCGACGGCCTTTTTCCTCAGCGTCCTGGCGCACGGTGGTGAGGTTTTCGCGGATGGCGTCGGAGATGCCGTCGAATCCGGTGACCGAGAGTTGGCTCGGCACATCGATTCCGGAGACCCGGGCGAAGTTGAGTGCACCGAGGGCAATGACGTCGGTGGTGCACAGCAGTGCGGTGGTTTCGCGGTTGGCCTGCAGTGCTTGGGCGGCGGCGGAGTGGCCGGAGCGAACGGTGTGGTCGAAGCGTTCGACGACGGTGAGGGTGTCGGGGTCGAGTCCGGCGTCGATCATGGCGGCCTGAACTCCGGCGATGCGTTCGCGTTGGACGTGGAAGTGGCTGTCGGCCAACCGCCCCGGGGGTACGACGCCATCGCGGCGGTCGCGTCCGAGACGCATGCACAGTACCGCGAGGTGTTCGTGGCCGAGCGCGATCAGATGTGCGGCAAGCATTTTCATCGCGCCGCGGTCGTCGATGGCGACGAGGGCGGCTTCGGGGATGTTGCGGGGCTGGTCGCACACGACGATCGGTAGGTGGCGTTCGCGCACGGCAGCGAGGTAGGGGTCGTCGTCGGCGACGGAGTAGACGACGAATCCGTCGACTCCGGCTTGTTGGACGACAGCGGCGGCTTGCACGTCGTCGCGTTCGGCTCCGGCGGGGATCAGCAGCAGGCCCTGTCCGGCGGCTTCGCAGGATTCGGCGAGTCCGGCGAGGAAGCTCATCGCGGCTGGGTCACGGAAGGAGTAACTGAGCGCTTCGGTGAGGAGCAGCCCGATGGCGCCTGCTTTACGGGTGCGCAACGATCGGGCGACCGGGTCGGGACCGGCATACCCGCGGCGTTTCGCGGCTTGGAGCACGCGTTCGCGAAGCTCCGGGGAGAGCTGATCGGGTCGGTTGTAGGCGTTCGAGACAGTGGTGCGAGAAACCTTGAGCTCGGCAGCGATCGACGCCAACGTCGCCTGACGTCGCGGTTCGCTTGACCTGGCCATAACCGGGACGTTAGTCCCACAACGCGGCGCAGAGAAACTCGAGGTCGCGTTCATCCGATTCGATCCGCCACCCCACTGCGCGCTAGAGTACAACGGTAACGGTTTCCATTAGCGTCAAGTTCCGCTCATCAGGAGTACATCGATGTCGTCCAACCATCGCGCGTCCCGGACCAAGCTCACGGCCGTACTGGGCCTGACCTGCGCCGCAGCGCTCACGCTCAGCGCGTGCAGCTCCACCGAATCCGCGAGCACCGAGTCCGCACCGGCCACCGCCGTCGACGGACCGATCACGATCGTTGCATCCACGAACGTGTGGGGAAGCGTCGCCGAGGCAGTCGCAGGCGACTTGGCGACAGTGACGTCGATCATCTCCGATCCCTCTGCCGACCCGCACTCCTACGAGGCCAGCCCGGCCGATGCTGCCGCCGTCGCCGAGGCGTCGCTGGTGGTCTACAACGGTGGCGGCTACGACGAGTTCATCGAGGACATCCTCGCCTCCGAGGGCCAGAACGTACCGTCCGTCGACGCTTTCACGCTGCTCGACGACAGCCATGATCACTCCTCCGACGAGCCCACCTCGGAAGCAGCAGCCGAACCGGCGAGCGAGGACGGCCATTCACACGGTGAGGTCAACGAGCACGTCTGGTACAACGCCGAGGTCGCCGCGCACACCGCCGAGGAGATCGCCGAGAAGCTCGGTCAGCTCGACCCCGACAACGCCGCGCAGTACACCGCCAACGCCGAGACCTTCCACGAGCAGGTCCACGCCATCACCGACGTGACCGCACAGATTGCCGCTGATTTCCCGAATGCACCGGTGGCACAGACCGAACCGATCGCGCACTACCTCATCGAAGAGTCCGATCTCGACGATCGCACCCCCGAGGACTTCAAGGATTCCATCGAGGAAGGCAACGATCCGTCGCCCGCCTCCATCGCTGCGACGCGAGATCTGTTCACGTCGAACTCGGTTCGCGCGTTGATCTACAACATCCAGACCGAGGATGCGGTCACCCAAGACATCCGTTCCACCAGCGAGGCGGCCGGCATCCCCGTCGTCGAGGTCACCGAAACGCTGCCTGCCGGCATGACGTACCTCGAATGGCAGACCAAGGCTGCAACGGATCTGCAGGCCGCGCTCACCACCGCCTCCTGACCCGAACCGGCGTGATGGAAAGCTGTAGTACATGCCTGCTGTAGAACTGCGCGATGCCGGACTGGCGTTCGGCGAGCGCACGCTGTGGCAGAACCTGGACCTGACGGTCGAGAAGGGTGAGTTCGTCGCCGTTCTCGGCCCCAACGGCTCGGGTAAGACCTCTCTGCTCAAGGTGTTGCTCGGCCAGAATCACCTCACGTCCGGCACGGCCGCGATCGACGGCAATCCCGTCCGTCGCGGCCAGTCGGGCGTCGGTTACATCCCCCAGCAGCGCAACATCGACGACGATCTGCCGCTGCGCGGACGCGACCTCGTGGGCCTCGGCTGGGACGGCCATCGGTGGGGCATGGGCCTGCGCGGCATCCGAAGGCGCAAGGAGACGGTGCAGCGAGCGATCGATCAGGTCGACGCCAACTCGTTCGCGGGTGCGCCGGTCGGCTCCATGTCCGGCGGTGAGCAGCAGCGACTGCGCATCGCCCAGGCACTCGTCGGCGATCCGTCGGTACTGCTGTGCGACGAGCCCCTGCTCAGCCTCGATCTCGCCAACCAATCCCTGGTCTCGAGCCTCATCGATCGCCGACGGCGGGAGCACGAGACCGCCGTGTTGTTCGTGACGCACGAGATCAACCCGATCCTCCCCCTCGTCGACCGCATCGTCTACATCGTCGACGGCCGGTTCCGCATCGGAACTCCCGAGGACGTCATGATCACCGAGGTCCTCTCGGAGCTCTACGGCACCGAGGTCGAGGTGCTGAAGGTCCGCGGCCGGCTCATCGTCGTCGGAACCGGCGATTCCATCGATGCGCTCGGCTCGGCCGGCGCACACCACCCACCCGTGCCGCACGACAGAGAAGACAAGGCATGAACGAGAAGGTTCTCGACGCATTCTCGAAGATGCTCGACTTCGACACCACCGCCAACCTGCTGACATACGACTTCGTCCAGCAGGCACTCATCGCCGCCGCCATTCTCGGGCTGCTCGCCGGTGCCCTCGGACCGTTGATCGTCAGCCGCCAGTGGGCGTTCGCCGTGCACGGATCCAGCGAACTCTCGCTCACCGGTGCGTCCGCAGCCCTGCTCGTCGGCATCACCGTGGGCCTCGGAGCCATCGTCGGATCCGTTGTCGCAGCGGTGATGTTCGCGCTGCTCGGTAGCAAGGCCCGCGACCGCGACTCGGTCATCGGCGTCATCATGTCCTTCGGCCTCGGACTGTCGGTGCTGTTCATCTGGCTCTACCCCGGCCGAACCGGAACCAGCTTCTCGCTGCTCATCGGCCAGATCGTCGGCGTCGGACAGAGCGGTATCCAGCTGCTGCTGGTCTGCGCGGTGTTGGTACTGATCGTGCTCACCGTCGTCTACCGGCCGCTTCTGTTCGCCAGCACCGACCCCGAGGTGGCGCTGGCCCGCGGCGTTCCCGTCCGCGCCCTCTCGGTCGTGTTCGCCGTACTCGTCGGCGTCGCTTGTGCACTGGGCGTCCAGATCGTCGGCGCACTGCTGGTGCTCTCGCTGCTCATCACCCCGGCCGCCGCTGCCGCGCGAGTGACGGCCAGCCCGCTCAAGGCGACGCTGCTGTCCATTCTGTTCGCCGAGGTCGCCGCCGTCGGCGGCATCCTGCTCTCCCTCGCCCCGGGCCTGCCGGTGTCGACGTTCGTCACCACCATCTCCTTCGTCATCTACCTCGTCTGCCGCGCCATCGGCGGAACCCGCAAGGCCAATTCCGGACGGCTCGTCGCCGCCTAGGATGTCGAGGGTGACGTCCATCGATCTCAACGCCGATCTCGGCGAAAGCTACGGTGCATGGACTCTCGGCGACGACGACGCGATGCTCGCCCTGGTGTCGAGCGCCAACGTCGCGTGCGGCTTCCATGCCGGTGATCCGACCACTCTGCTGCGTACGTGCCGCTCGGCCGCGGCAGCGGACGTACGCATCGGAGCGCAGGTGGGCTACCACGACCTCGCCGGGTTCGGCCGACGCTTTCTCGACGTCTCCCCCGCCGACCTCACCGCGGACGTGATCTATCAGATGGGCGCACTCGACGGCCTCGCCCAGGTCGCCGGATCGGCCATCGCCTACGTCAAACCACATGGGGCGCTGTACAACGCGATCGTGCACCATCACGGCCAGGCCAAGGCCGTGGTCGACGCAGTCCTCGCCTACGACCCCACGCTGCCGGTACTGGGGCTCCCCGATTCGATCTTCCTCGAAGAAGCCGAGCGAGCCGGATTGCGCACCGTCGCAGAGGCTTTTGCAGATCGCGCCTACACCCCACAGGGAACGTTGGTCTCGCGCTCGGAACTCGGCGCAGTACTGTCCGATCCCGACGCCGTTGCCCAGCGTGTGTTGACCATGATCACCGACGGCACCGTGCAGGCGGTGGACGGCTCGAGAATCGACGTTCGGGCCGAATCGATCTGCCTGCACGGCGACTCCCCTGACGCGGTCGCGATGGCCACTGCCGTCTCGGAGTTGCTCCGCGCCAACGACATCGACATCACCGCTTTCGTCTGATGCGCATTCTCTCTGCCGGCGAGGGTGCAGCACTCGTCGAATTCGACGGCCTGAACGAGGCGATGGCGTATTACCGTGCACTCACGCTGGACCCACCGGCCGGCGTCGTCGATCTGGTTCCCGCTGCTCGGACCGTGCTGGTGATGTTCGACGGGCCGAAGCAACCGATACTGGACTGGATCGCGGCAGTGTCACCCGCCGTGACGTCCGATGGAGATCACTCGGAGACCGTCACGATCCAGGTGGTCTACGACGGCGAGGATCTCGACGACGTCGCCCGTCTGACCGGGCTGTCCACCACGGACGTCGTTGCGGCACATATCGATCAGACGTGGACCGTCGCATTCGGCGGCTTCGCGCCCGGCTTCGGCTACCTCGTCGGCACCGATGAGCGGCTACACGTTCCGCGGCGCTCGTCGCCGC
Source organism: Rhodococcus sp. EPR-147 (assembly GCF_001647185.1). Taxonomy (NCBI): domain Bacteria; kingdom Bacillati; phylum Actinomycetota; class Actinomycetes; order Mycobacteriales; family Nocardiaceae; genus Rhodococcus; species Rhodococcus sp. EPR-147. The sequence continues at coordinate 6,432 of NZ_LVCU01000520.1, read as the reverse complement.
GCACCAGCGTCCCAGCCGGTTCGGTGGGCCTGGCAGGTGAGTTCTCGGGTATCTATCCGCGCTCCTCGCCGGGCGGTTGGCAGCTGATCGGACGCACCGACGCACCACTCTGGAACCTCGACCGCGACCCACCGGCGCTGCTCCGGCCCGGCACCACCGTCCGATTCGAGCAGGCATGAGAGCCCTCACCGTTCTGCAGACGGGACCGCTGTGCACCGTGCAGGATCGCGGTCGCCCGGGGCATGCGTCGATCGGGGTCGGTCGCTCGGGGGCGGCAGACCTGCTCTCGCACGATGCAGCGAACAGGCTGGTGGGCAACACTTCCGAGGCCGCAACACTGGAAGTGACGTTCGGTGGGCTCAAGGTCCGCGCCGAGTTCGACGCGATCGTGGCCGTCACCGGGGCGCACGTGGTCTGCCGCGTGGACGGTGCGGAGCAGGGTCTGTACTCGACCATCCTCCTCCGAGCCGGGCAGGAACTGGAGCTGTCCACGCCAACAAGCGGTCTACGTAGCTACCTGGCGGTGCGGGGCGGGATCGGCGTTCCTACCGTCCTCGGCAGTCGGTCGACGGACACGATGTCCGGTCTCGGCCCGGCTGTGGTCTCCCCCGGTACCGCCCTGCCCGTCGGGAACGACAAAGCCGAGTGGCCTGCAGCAGAGTTCGTTCCACCGCCCGCGTGGCCCGACACACTGCGCATCACCTTCGGTCCACGTGCAGACTGGTTCACCGCGCGCGCCCGATCGATTCTGCTCGAGCAGTCGTGGACCGTCACGCAGGATTCCGATCGCGTCGGAATCAGGCTGGACGGTGCCGAACCCTTGCGCCGCACGAGAGACGACGAATTGGCCAGTGAGGGAATGGTTCTGGGTGCGCTTCAGGTTCCGCCGTCCGGGCAGCCGGTGCTGTTTCTCGCCGACCACCCCGTCACGGGCGGTTATCCGGTGATCGCGGTTGTCACTGCGGCAGACGTCTCCGCAGCCGCGCAGCTGACGCCGGGAACACAGATACACTTCCGCGCTATCGGTTGATCCCGGCTGCAGCGGGGCAGATCTCACGAATGCTGCGACGCAGTGCATCCGACATCCGAGCGGGCAGGCCGAGCGGGCGAACCATGGCGTCGGCCTGGTGGAACAGGTGAGTCCATCCGTCGATCAGTTCGATTCCTCGGTCCGCCGCATAGGACTCGACGGCATTGCGCGTGTCGGCATAGACGAAGTCGTACACCGTCGCCGTTGGCCCGAGTTCACCTGCACCCCAGGCGAGTTGATCCTCCGAGCCGTCGCGGCCGATCGGCGTCGCGTTGATCACCAGGTCGTAGCACTCCAGATCCACTGCTCGATCCGACCAGTCGACGACCGATGCGGAACCGTCGTACCCGTCGAGTTCGCCCACGAGACCTTCCGCCGCACGACTGTCGACATCCGAGACCACCAGCCTCTCGATGTGGCCCTGTAGCGCGAACGCGGCCGCATGCGCGGCGCCACCTGCTCCGAGCAGGAGCGCCGAGCCGAAGGTACGTCCCGAGGTCGCCGCTCGCACCGCCGCGATATCGGTGTTCATGGCGAACAGCGCACCCGATCGCAGGAACAACAGATTCGCCACCCCCGACACCACCACATCGGGATCCGCCTCGTCGGCAACCGTTGCAGCCCAATGCTTCCAGGGCATGGTCACGTTCGCAGCATCGGTACGGCCGCCCCGCAGGGCATCCTCGACATCGGGTAGGTCGGCAACGTCGGCGACCTCCCAGGCGTCGTAGCGGGAGGGCACGTCGGCGATCTCGAACGCACGCGTCCACAGCGCGGGTGACATCGCGGTGGACGCGTGCGAGCCGACCAGGGTCAGTGAGCTCATACCGACTTCGAGACGCGCTCTGCAACAACGGCTTCTGCTGCAGGGGCGGCCTGATCGGAGATGGAGGTGACATCCGAGGAGCCCATGTTCTTCATCAGTGCTGCGACCACGGCCGAGATTATGCAGCCCAGGGCCAGGTACGCCGCGACGTAGTGCCAGGAGCCGTCGTTCCAGCTGACCAGAGCGGCTGCGATGAAGGGGGTGAAGCCACCGGCGATCGCGCTGGCGACCTGATAGCCCACACCTGCTCCGCTGTAGCGCAGTTCGGGGCCGAACATTTCGGTGAACAGCGGCTGCTGCACCGAGACCACCATGTCGTGCGAGACATTGACCAGGATGACGGCGAGGATCACGATGGCGACGACCGAGGCTGCCTGCAGGGACAGGAAGAAGGGTACGGCCGCCAGTGCGCCGACGACGGCACCGGTGACGAAGATCGGCTTGCGGCCGAAGCGGTCGGCGATCGCCGCGTAGGTCGGGATGCTCAGGATGCCGATGGCACCGACCAGCAGCGCGACGTTGAGCATGAACTGACGCTCGTAGCCGAGTTCGTTGACGGTGTAGCTCAGGGCGAACGTGGTGACGATGTACATGGTGAACAGCTCGGCCATGCGCAGCGCGATGATCTTGAGGAAGGAACCGGGGTGCTCGGTGATCGCCTGGATGACCGGCAGCTTCTTCTTCTCGCCGCTCTCCTCGACTGCCTGCTCGAACACGGGCGATTCTTCGACACCGGATCGGATCCACAGGCCGAACAGTACGAGCACGGCGCTGGCCAGGAACGGTACGCGCCAGCCCCAGCTGGTGAATGCGTCGTCGCTGAGCAGGTTGCTCATGATGGTGACCGCGCCGGTCGCGAGGATGAGACCGACGGAGTAGCCGACCTGGACGCCGCTGCTGTAGAACGCCTTCTTCTTCGCCGGCGCACTTTCGACGGCCATCAGCGATGCGCCACCCCATTCGCCACCGACCGCAAAGCCCTGGATCGCACGCAGCAGCACGAGCAGTAGCGGCGCGAACCAACCGATCGACTCGAAGTTGGGAACCAGGCCGATCAACGCGGTTGCGACGCCCATCAGCAGCATCGTCCAGATCAGCATGCGCTTGCGCCCGAGGCGGTCACCGAAGTGGCCGAAGAAGATCCCGCCGAGAGGACGGAAGAGAAAGCCGACGCCGAAGGTGGCGAACGCGGCCATCACGCCGACGGCGGGCGAGACGCTCGGAAAGAACTGGGAGTTGAACACCAGCGCGGCGATGATGCCGTACAGCAGGAAGTCGTACCACTCGACCACGGCACCGACGAAGCTGCCGATGGCAGCCTTCCGTGCTCTGGATCCGTCCGCGACTGCGACGTCAACGTTCACTTGTCGGCCCTTCGATTTTGTGCGGATAGCGCACAGTTGTTTGTTATTCGCACAACTGTAACCAGATGCGCCTCCTGTGGTCAAGACCACAAGCACCGAGCGATGTGATGCGGCGCGAACAGAGCAATGAGGCAGACTCGAACCATGACGGCCGAGATCGCTCCCGACGACCAACGCCCCGCCTGGTTCGTGCAGTCACTCGAACGCGGCCTGAGCGTGCTGCAGTGCTTCGACGACGCGCACCCGGCCCGAACCCTCACCGAGGTCGCCGAGGCCGTCGGAGTCACCCGAGCGACCGCCCGTCGACTGTTGCTGACGCTGGCAGAACTGGGATTCGTCCGCCAGGACGGCCGTCAGTTCACCCTCACCCCGCGGGTGATGAATCTGGGTTTCTCGTTCCTGTCCGGAATGGACCTACCCCGTCTGGCCGAACCCCACATCGAGGCGCTCGCACGACAATTGGGCGAAACGACCTCGGTGGCCATCCTCGACGGATTCGACATCGTCTATGTCGCGCGTGTTCCGTCCTCGCGCATGTTGCGGGTCGTCATCACGCTGGGCACTCGATTCCCCGCGCACGCGACGTCATCGGGTCGAGTGCTGCTCGCGGCCCTCCCCGAGAGCGACCTCGAACGCTATTTCACCGACGCCCCCATCGAAGCCCTGACCCCGCGCACGCTCGTGGATCGAGATGCACTGCGCGCCGAGATCACTCGGGTGCGCAACGCCGGCTGGTCCGAGGTGGTCGACGAACTGGACGTCGGAATGCGTGCTGCCGCAGTGCCGTTGCGTAACAGCAACGGCACCGTCGTGGCAGCACTGAACACGTCACTGCACGCGAAGAACTACAGCGCCACCGACATGGTCGATATCGTCGTTCCCGCGATGCACGAGACCGCAGGCCGCATCAGAACGTAGAACTACCCGCGACGCTGCCGCGCGATGTCGGCCAATACGACGCCCGCCGCGACGGATGCGTTGAGCGATTCCACCGGGCCGGCCATCGGGATCGACAGGATGTGGTCGCAGGTCTCGCTGACCAGACGCGAGAGGCCCTTGCCCTCGGACCCGACGACGATGACCACCGGGCCCTTGCCGTCGAAGGTGTCGAGTTCGGTGTCGCCGCCTGCGTCGAGGCCGACGACGGTGACGCCCTTGGACTGCCAATCCTTCAGTGTGCGAGTCAGATTCACTGCGCGTGCAATCGGCAGGCGAGCTGCCGCGCCGGCACTGGTTCGCCATGCCACTGCAGACACGCTCGCGCTGCGTCGCTGCGGGATCACGACGCCGTGGCCGCCGAACGCAGCCACCGATCGCACGACGGCACCGAGGTTGCGCGGGTCGGTGATGTTGTCGAGCGCGACGAGCAGTGCGGGTTCCTGGTGCGTGCGCGCGTTCGAGATCAGATCGTCGGGGTGCGCGTAGCGGTACGGCGGCACCTGCAGGGCCAGGCCCTGGTGCAATCCGTTGGCGCTGAGCTTGTCCAGATCGGAGCGGGGAACTTCGAGGATGGAGATCCGCGCATCGCCTGCACGCTGCACGGCTTCCTTGAGCCGATCGTCGCTGTCGGTTCCGACGGCAACCCACAGTGCAGTGGCGGGCACGCCTGCACGCAGGCACTCGACGACCGGGTTGCGACCGAGCACCACCTCGGGACCGTCCTCGGCCTTGCGTCCGGCCGGTCGTCCACCCGCGCGGCCACCGGTGTTACCGCCGCGGTTCTGGGCAGACTTCTCGGCGAGCTTGGCCCGACGCGCGGCGGGATGCTTGGTGCGCTCGGAGGCGGGAGGCGTCGCGCCGCGGCCTTCGAGACCCTTCCGACGCTTGCCGCCCGATCCGGCGACCTGCCCCTTCTTGGTGCCGTCCTTGCGGATCGCGCCGCGCCTACTCGAATTGCCTGCCATCACAAACCTGCTTCGTCGGTCTTGCTCGTACCCAGCGACCATTCGGGCCCGTTGGGTGTATCTGTCACGTCTACTCCGGCCTCGGCCAGTCTCGTCCGTATCTCGTCTGCGGCGGCCCAGTCCTTGGTCGCCTTCGCCGTTGCTCGACGCTCCAGCTCGGCCTCGACGAGGACGCCGAGGGCACCGAGAGCTGCTGCGTCGGAACCGCTGTCGCTGGCCCAGTGCGGATCGAGTGGGTCGACACCGAGGATGTCGAGCATCGCCCGGACACTGCCTGCGTACTCCACCGCTGCCGGTAGGTCACCGGATTCGAGTGCAGTGTTGCCGAGAGTGACGGTCGCGTGAATCTCGGCCAACGCCTTGGGAACCGAGAGGTCGTCGTCGAGGGCTTCGGCAAATCCGGCGGTCCACTTACCCAGCGGCACTTCGCCGGCACGTTCGACAGCTCGTCGAACGAACCCTTCGATACCCCGGTAGGTCACGGCCGCGGTGTCGAGCGCAGTGTCGGAGTACTCCAGCATCGAACGATAGTGCGCGCCACGGAGATAGAACCGAAGTTCTTGCGGCCGAACCTTTTTCAACACATTGGGTACCGAGAGCACGTTGCCGAGAGACTTCGACATCTTCTCGCCGCCCATCGTCACCCAGCCGTTGTGCAGCCAGTACCGCGAGAAGCCGTCACCGGCCGCCATGGACTGGGCCCGCTCGTTCTCGTGGTGCGGGAACACCAGATCCATTCCGCCGCAGTGAATGTCGAAATCCGACCCGAGGTAGTTCTCTGCCATCGCGGAGCATTCGAGGTGCCAGCCGGGCCGTCCGGGGCCCCACGGCGTCGGCCACGACGGCTCACCCGGTTTCGCGCCCTTCCAGAGCGTGAAATCGCGAGGGTCGCGTTTGCCCTCGGCCACGCTCTCGCCCTGGTGCACGTCGTCGAGCTTGTGACCGGACAGTGCCCCGTAGCTCGGGAAGCTCTGCACGTCGAAGTAGACGTCACCGCACTCGTCGGCGTAGGCATGGCCGCGTTCGATCAGTCGCTCGATCATCTGGACCATCTGGGTGATGTGCCCGGTGGCGCGTGGCTCGGCCGACGGCGGAAGTACGCCGAGTCGGTCGTACGCCCAGGTGAAGGACCTCTCGTACGTCGCAGCCCATTCCCACCACGGCCGGCCGGCGTCGCGCGCCTTGTTGAGGATCTTGTCGTCGATGTCGGTGACGTTGCGAACGAAGGCGACGTCGTAGTCGTGCGCCAACAGCCAGCGGCGCAGTACGTCGAACGCGACGCCACTGCGCACGTGGCCGATATGAGGT
>NZ_LVCU01000519.1:0-5931 GCF_001647185.1 Rhodococcus sp. EPR-147 | reverse complement strand
TAGGTGAAGGGTCACGACCAGCAATGCTACCGGTGGTTTTACCTCGTCATGACAAGTGCGGTCGCGATGGCCGCGATTCCTTCGCCCCGACCGGTCAGCCCGAGCCCGTCGGTGGTGGTTGCAGACACCGATATCGGCGCTCCGAGTACCCGCGAGAGGACTTCCTGGGCCTCGGCGCGGCGCGGTCCGATCTTGGGCCTGTTGCCGATGATCTGCACCGCAGCGTTGCCGATCGCGAATCCATCGGCGTCGAGCAGGCGTTTGACCTCGGTCAACATGGCAGCTCCGCTGACCCCGTCCCATTCCGGACGCCCCGTCCCGAACACCGATCCGAGATCGCCCAGTCCGGCCGCGGACAGCAACGCGTCGCACAGGGCGTGGGAGGCGACATCGCCGTCGGAATGCCCGTCGAGTCCGTCCGCGTCGTCGAACAGCAATCCGGCCAGCCAGCAGGGCCGGCCGGGGGCGATGGGGTGCACATCGGTACCGATGCCGACTCTCATGAATCGCCTCTCGTCAGGGCCTCGGCCAGCAGCAGGTCGAGGGGGGTGGTGATCTTGAACGCGAGGGCGTCACCGACGATGGTGTGCACGGTCTCGCCGATGCGCTCGACCAGGCCCGCGTCGTCGGTGGAGATGTCGGAGGTCGCGTCGTACGCGCGGCGCAGGACGTCGGCGTCGAACCCCTGCGGGGTCTGTACCGACCGCAGGCTCGCACGGTCCGGGGTACCCACCACTGCGCCCATGATGTCGACTTCCTTGACGGTGTCGACGACCGGGAGAACCGGGATGACGGCGGAGCGGCCGGCGCGCACCTCGGCCACGACACGGGCGATCAGCGTCGGTGGGGTGAGGGCGCGGGCGGCATCGTGGACGAGCACGACGGCTGCGTCGCCGACGGCGGCGAGACCGGCGCGCACCGAATCGGTGCGTTCGAGGCCTCCGGCAACAACGGTGACGTCGCCGCCGACATGACGGCGGGCCGCGTCGAGCAGCTCGGCCGGCACGATGACGACGATGCGGTCGACGGCACTCGAGGCCCGGAGGCCGTCGACGGACCGCGCCAGGAGAGAGTCCGTACCCAGACAGACGAATGCCTTCGGCTCGTCGTATCCGAGCCGAAGGCCTTTGCCTGCAGCGGGTACCAGGGCGACGACGTCGCCGGAAGTACCGTTCACTCTATGAAGCTGTGGCGAGAACTTCGTCGAGCATGGTGTCGGCCTTGGCCTGGTCGGTTCCTTCGGCCAGTGCCAACTCGCCGACCAGAATCTGCCGTGCCTTGGCGAGCATGCGCTTCTCGCCTGCCGACAGTCCGCGGTCCTGCTCGCGCCGCCAGAGATCACGGACGACCTCGGCAACCTTGTTCACGTCACCGGAAGCGAGCTTCTCCAGGTTGGCCTTGTAGCGGCGCGACCAGTTGGTGGGCTCTTCGGTGTGCGGCGCGCGGAGCACCTGAAAGACTTTGTCGAGACCTTCTTGCCCGACGACGTCGCGAACGCCTACGTACTCTGCGTTGTCCGCGGGAACTCGAACGGTGAGGTCGCCTTGCGCGACCTTGAGAACCAGATACTCTCTCGGTTCACCCTTGATGGTGCGTGTCTCTATCGCTTCGATCAGCGCCGCTCCGTGATGGGGGTAAACGACGGTGTCTCCGACCTTGAAAATCATGTGACAAGTGCCCCTTTCGATTTATCCAGAATACCACGGCCCATATCAACGGTGCAGGTCAGGGGCATAGCGGTGCCGAATCAGGGGTTGACACAGAGGATTCGACGTGTATCCGACGCCACATTTTCGGTCGGTTCGATCCACTGTCTCCACTCCCGACAGGCACCCTCACCTGGCGTCATCGGGCCGTCGGCAGACCCCACGAGCGGCCGGTGGACCAGAACTACTACTCTGCCTAGTGGACGAGAAGGACCGAGCCGGCCCGGCACCACATGGAGGACGACCGAAGTGACTGCAATCGACGCTGCGACACCGCTTGGCCGCCATCGCAGGACGGCCGCCGCCCTCGCTCTTCTCGCCGGTGGCGCGCTCGCCCTCACCGCGTGCGGCGCAGGTCAGATCTCCCAGACGGCCACTCAGGTCGCCGCGGTCAACGGTAACTCCGCCGACGTCGGAGACATCCAGCTCCGCAACGTGCACGTGGTGTACCCCACCTCCGAGGAGTACAGCATCGAGCCCGGCGGCACCGTCGAGCTCGGCTTCACGGCCATCAACGCCAACACGAGTGTGGCCGACGAGCTGACCGGCATCTCCTCCCCCGAGGCACAGGTCACCATCGTCGACGAGGCGGAAGCGGGCAGCAACGAGATCGCTCCGCAGACCGCGCTCGGCGCAGGTTCGCCCGCAGACGTTCAGCTCGACGATCCACTGCTGCCGATCCAGCTGATCAAGGTCGAGATGGCCGACATCTCCGAGAACGTTCGACCGGGCCTGACACTGCCGGTCACGTTCGAGTTCGCGAACGCGGGCGAGGTCGTCGTCAACGTTCCTGTCGACGCCGGTATCGAGCTCGAGCGCGACCCGTCCGCGGTCACCGAGCACAGCGAAGGCGAATAGCCGCCGCTCCGACCCTGTCGGTGCCGATCGTTAGGCTGCCGACGTGGTCAAACTGAAGTCGAGCTACCGCTGCTCTGCGTGCCGTCACTCGGTCTCGAAGTGGGTCGGTCGCTGTCCCGAATGCGGTGACTGGGGCTCGATGGAAGAGGTCCAGGCCACTGCGGCTCCGCTCGCGACGCGGGCAGGCGCATCGTCCCTTCGTTCGGGCGGCGGAGCCATGATTCCCAGCACGCCCGCTGCGGCTCTGACGACCATCAGCAGTGCCACCTCGCAGGCCAACACCACCGGGATCGACGAGTTCGATCGCGTGCTCGGTGGCGGCCTCGTTCCCGGTTCGGTCGTCCTCCTTGCCGGCGAACCCGGAGTCGGCAAATCGACGCTGCTGCTCGAGGTGGTGCACCGATGGGCCCGCTCGGCACCGGATCGACGCGCGCTCTACGTCACGGGCGAGGAGTCGGCGGGGCAGGTACGGTTGCGTGCCGATCGCACCGGCGCGGTACACGAACGCGTCTTCCTCGCCGCCGAATCCGACCTCGCCACCGTCTTCGGCCACGTGGAGCAGGTCAAGCCCAGCCTGCTGATCGTCGATTCGGTCCAGACGATGCTCGCTGCGGACGTCGACGGTGTCATCGGCGGCGTCACCCAGGTTCGCGCCATCACCAGCGCGTTGACCACGTTGGCCAAGACCACCGGCGTCGCGGTACTGCTCGTCGGGCACGTCACCAAGGAAGGCGCGGTGGCCGGTCCGCGATCTCTCGAGCATCTCGTCGACGTGGTGCTCAACTTCGAGGGCGACAAGCACTCCACACTGCGGATGATTCGGGGCGTCAAGAACCGGTTCGGGGCCTCCGACGAGGTGGGTTGCTTCGAGCTCCGCGAGACCGGCATCGTCGGCATCAGTGATCCGTCCGGGTTGTTCCTGCATCATCGGAACGACGCCGTGCCCGGCACCGCCGTCACCGTCACGATGGACGGCAAACGGCCGCTGTTGGCCGAGCTGCAAGCGCTGATCGTCGACACCACGATGCCGTCGCCCCGGCGCGCGGTCAGCGGGCTCGATCACGCCCGCGTGGCGATGATCCTGGCCGTGCTGGAACGTCGATGCGGCGTCAAGGTGTCCAAGGCGGAGGTCTACGCGGCGACGGTCGGCGGGATGCGCACCAGCGAACCGTCCGCCGATCTCGCGCTCGCCGCGGCGGTGGCCTCGGCGGTTCGCGATCAACCACTTCCCGCGGGCATGGTGATTCTGGGCGAAGTCGGCCTGGCCGGAGAGGTGCGCCGCGTCGCCGGGCTGGGTCGCCGTCTCGCCGAGGCCGCCCGATTGGGGTTCAACTACGCCATCGTCCCCGAGGACGCAGGTCCCATACCCGACGGCATCAAGGTCAAGACCGTCACCAACGTCGGCGAGGCGTTGACCTACACGCGTATGCGGCCCGTATGACACCGGGCGGTATTCTTTGTCCGACCGCCCGCATGTAGCAGCGCAGTATCCTTTGCCTGGCTGCCTGCACGTGGCAGCGCAGTACTCTTTGTTTCGCACGCACAGAAATTCGCAGCCCGCGCCGTAGCCGCTGCCAAGACACGAGGGGGTTGGCCGATGGAGGGCACCACGCCGTCCCCAGCGTTGCGCGAGACGATCGCCCGGCTCGCACCGGGAACCGCACTGCGCGACGGTCTCGAGCGAATCCTTCGCGGCCGCACCGGCGGGTTGATCGTCCTCGGCTACGACGACGAGGTCGAGGCGATCTGCGACGGCGGGTTCGAGCTCGATGTCGAGTTCGCCCCCACCCGGCTTCGCGAACTGTCGAAAATGGATGGCGCAGTAGTGCTTTCGACCGACGGCAAGCGCATCGTCCGATCCAACGTCCAGCTGGTCCCCGACCACAAGATTCCCACCGTCGAATCCGGTACCCGGCACCGCGCCGCCGAGCGAACCGCCATGCAGACCGGCTATCCCGTCGTCTCGGTGAGCCAGTCGATGAGCATCGTCAGCGTCTACATCGGTGGCATCCGGCACGTCGTGGAAGGCTCGGCAACCATTCTCTCGCGCGCCAATCAGGCCGTCGCGACTCTCGAACGCTACAAGGCCCGGCTCGACGACAACACCCGTCAACTCTCCGTGGTGGAGATCGAGGACTTCGTGACACTGCGCGACGCCCTCACCGTCGCGCAGCGCCTCGAGATGGTGCGGCGAGTGTCGGTGGAGATCGAGCAGAACGTCCTCGAACTCGGCACCGACGGCCGCCAGCTCGCTCTTCAGCTCGAAGAGTTGTTGGGCGACAACGACGTCGATCGCCAACTGATCGTGCGTGATTACCTGGCCGGCAACGAACCGTCGAGCACCACCGGAGTGGAGAAGGCGCTCGCCGCACTGGACAAGTTGACCGACGTCGATCTGCTGGATCTGACGACGCTGGCCCGCGCTTTCGGATATCCCGCGACCATAGAGGCCCTCGACACCCCGATGAGTCCCCGTGGGTACCGGGTACTCACCCGAGTTCCGCGGTTGCAGTTCAGCCAGATTCACCGACTGGTCGGCGCGTTCGGCACTCTGCAGGGGTTGCTCGCGGCCACCGCAGCCGACCTGCAGTCCGTCGACGGTATCGGTGGACTCTGGGCTCGCCACATCCGCGAAGGCCTGTCCAGACTGGCCGAGGCCTCGATCTCGGGACCCTACGACTAGGACGCCTTCTGCGTTCCGGGGAGGAAGCCTGCGTCGATCACGGCCTTCACGTACGGTCGTGCGCTGGTGATCAACTGATCGGCGTCCTCGACGTCTCGCCATACGGCCGACGCCATCACGTCGGTCCTATCCTCGATGTGCCGATCGAGAGCGAGTCCGTCCTCGGTCAACGTCTCGCCGTCCGCCGAAGTGGTGAGCAATCCGCGAGTGGCGAGTCGTTCTGCAGCAGAGCCCCATTCGCTCTCGGACCACTGCCGGGTCAGCTGCGTGATGCGCTTGCCGAGTGCTCGACGGCCGGGCTGCGGGGTCGTGCGGTCGGCCTCGTGGAAGACGGCGGCTTCCGTCGGGTCGAGTTCTGCGTCGATCAAGGCGGCGAGGTGACCGTCGCCGCGCCACTCGCGTAGGACGGTGATCGAGTGCCAGAGCGCGAGATGCGGTACGTCGGGGTGCTCGGCCGCATGCCACGCTGCTGCGAGTGGCCGACCGGCGAACGAGGCTGCGTCGCCGATGACGCGGAGACGATCTGCGAGCGTGGTCAGGCCGGGGTCGGCGGCAAGCGAACCCAGCGCGGTGCCGAGGACGGAATCGAGCAGTGTCCACCGGCGATTCGACACCGAGTCCAAACCGACGGCAACAGCGGCAGGCCAGGCGCGTTCGATGAGCACCGGGTTGAAGTTGTAGAAC
>NZ_LVCU01000518.1:0-11661 GCF_001647185.1 Rhodococcus sp. EPR-147 | reverse complement strand
ATGCCGCACCCAGTTCAGGGTTGAAGTACGCGGTGACGTGGAAGGGCTCGAATGTCTTGCAGGCGGAGCGGGCGAGTGCGGTCGAGGTGGTCATGAGATTCGACCGTACTCAGCCGGTGATGTTGAACGGCTCCGGCACGCTCTTGAGCTCGCCGAGCTGCGCGATCGCCTGGTAAGCACCGACGCCGACGGGAATGCGCTCTTCGCCGCAGCCGGGTACCGAGTTGGTGCCGGACCACTTGACGGTGAAGCCGGCCTGCTCGCCGGGCTTGAAGGTACGCAGATCCGAGGCGGCGTTGGGGAAGCAATCGACGTTGGACCAGATGCGCTGGTTGTCGAGGGTGTAGACGAGCGCCTGCTGCAACCCGGCACCGACGTCACGCTGGCATTCGGTGGAGCCGATGTTGGTGATGACCACGGTGAACACGGGCTCTTCACCCAGACGGTACGTAGCCTTCTCCGGCGTCACCTTGATTGCGAGCGATTGATCCGGGCACTGGTTGGAGATCACCGGGGCCGGAGCGCCGCTGGTGCTCGCCGCCGCTCCGCCACCGGCAGCGGAGTCGGTCGCCCCACCGGAGCCACCGGAGCCACCGGAGCCGCCCGCACCGTCGCCGGAGCCGCCCGAACCGCCGGAATCGGCGTCGGTGGCAGACGAGCTGGGTGACGGCAGGGCCGAAGTTGTTGCCGGAGCCGCAACGACGCCCGCGGGAGCAGCCTCGGTGTCGTCGGAACCGCCACTGAGCGAGGCGATGAACCACACGATCAGTCCGAGGACGACAACGGCCGCACCGATGGCGAGAGCGCGGCGTCGCCAGTAGATTTCGGGAGGCAAAGGCCCGGTCGGTTCCAACACGAATCAACCGTATGCGGCCGGAGCCACGCTATCCCTGAGCCCACGCGGCGTGTCGCGTCGGCGACCTCACAGAGGTTGGGGTTCGAGTCGGTTCAGGCGGGCATTTCGCCGATGTCGCCGATGACCTCACGCAACTGCGCATGACCCTTCGACAGCTGGTAGGTGAGGCCGACGATCGCGAGTTCCCCGGCTTCGACCTTCTCGGCGACGATCCGCGAGCGCTGCATCAGCAGATTGCCGGTCTCCTCGACGTGACGTGCCTCGAACTCGTCGACGGCCTGGTAGCCGTCGCGGCGGGCCGAGAGCACCGACGGGGTGACGCGTTCGACGACGTCGCGGATGTAGCCACCGGGCACGTCACCACTCTCGAGGGCGTCGACGGTCGCCTTGACTGCACCGCAGTGATCGTGGCCGAGCACCACGATCAGCGGCGCGTTCAGCACAGCGACGCCGTACTCGATGGAGCCGAGCACCGCGGAGTCCACCACGTGACCGGCGGTACGCACGACGAACATGTCGCCGAGGCCCTGGTCGAAGATGATCTCGGCAGCAACACGCGAGTCGGCGCAGCCGAAGAGGATGGCACTGGGGTGCTGAGCACTCTCGAGGCGGGCACGATCCTCGATGCCCTGCGACGGGTGCAGGACCTCTCCGGAGACAAACCGTTGGTTGCCTTCCTTGAGGGACTTCCAGGCAGCGATCGGATTCGAAGCAGGCATGAGTCTCATTGTGCACGTGGATCGAGTTACCGGCGAGTCGGGTTGACTACTGTTGGGACCGATCACAGACACGACGATGAAGGGCGACCAGTTGCCGATCGATGCCGACGCTCTGCTCGGGTGGTTCGACACCGACGGACGCGATCTGCCGTGGCGACGACCCGGCGTCAGCGCATGGCAGATCCTGATGAGCGAGATCATGCTGCAGCAGACGCCGGTGGTGCGGGTCGCGCCCATCTGGGAGCAGTGGGTGCAGCGTTGGCCGGTCCCGTCTGCGATGGCCGCGTCCTCTCAGGCCGAGGTGCTCCGCGCGTGGGGCAAGTTGGGTTATCCGCGTCGAGCACTGCGATTGCACGAGTGCTCCCGCGTGCTCGCCGAGGAGTACGGCGACGAGGTGCCCGGAGACGTCGAAACACTGTTGGGCCTGCCGGGCATCGGGGCCTACACCGCGCGCGCAGTGGCGTGTTTCGCCTACGGCCAGCGAGTTCCGGTGGTCGACACCAATGTTCGACGCGTCGTCGCGCGTGCGTTGCACGGCAACGCCGAGCCTGGAAATCCATCCACGACAAGGGATCTCGCCGACGTCGAGCAGCTGCTCCCGGAGAGCGTCCCGCGGGCCGCCCGCTACTCGGCGGCGTTGATGGAACTGGGGGCACTGATCTGCACGGCCAAGAATCCGGCTTGCCTGCTGTGCCCGCTCCCGGAGTGCGCCTGGATCGAGGCCGGCAGGCCCGCGCACACCGGCCCGGCCAAGAAGGTCCAGAAGTTCGCAGGCACGGATCGTCAGGTTCGAGGCAAACTCATGTCGGTGCTGCGCGAGAGCACCGGCCCCGTCGAGCGGGCACAACTCGACATCGTCTGGCCCACCGACCCGACTCAACGCGACCGAGCTCTCGATTCACTGCTGACCGACGGCTTGATCGAACAGACGGAGTCGGGATTGTTCGCCCTCGCAGGTGAGGGTTCGGACGGCTGACTTCCGACGGTTGCGTCGAACCACGTTCTGCCGAGCAGCAATCGGTCCACCAGATCGGCCGCCTCGATCTCGTCGATCTGCCCGACCATCGTCATCGTTGCCAAACCGTGCAACGCGGACATGAGTAGTCGAGCTTCCGCGACGGCGTCGATCCGATCCGAGCCGCTCTCCGCTGCGGCGTCGCCGATCATGCCGGCCAGAACCGATTCCAACACAGCAAGATTGGCGCGATACGCGGTCTGAGCCAGGTCAGGTTCCCGTATCGCCAGGGATGCGAACGACACTCCCAGCCGATGGAAGCGCCGGCCCTCGTCGTCTGTCGGCAACACCGAACGGGCGAACATCTGCAGGCGTCGAGCTGCCGACGTGTCGGCGATCGCATCGATCCGGGATCGAGAGTCCGCATAGCCGCGCTCGGAGAAGCGCGTCAGAACGGCGTCGAGCAGCCCTGCCTTGGAGTGGAAGTAGTACTGAACCAGACGCAGCGACACCCCGGCTGCCGCGGCGGCGCTCCGCATCGTCAGCGCCTCCAGCCCATCGACGGTCGCGACCCGCTCTGCGGCCGCCAGAATCTGCTCTCGTCGATCTTCGCCGGCCATCTCCCGCCCACCCTCCACTGTTTGATACAACTGTATCAAGCGACTGCTATACACCTGTACCAACCGAGGGAGTCGAGCATGACACGGGAGCGTTCGTGGGGCGTCCTGGCCGTTGCGTGCCTGGCCCAGTTGCTGGTGGTGCTCGACTCCTCGGTCGTCAACATCGCTCTGCCCCAGATCGCCCGAGCACTGAGCATCGACGATCGAGACGTGCAGTGGGTCGCCAGCGGCTACACCGTCGCGTTCGCTGCGGCCCTGCTCGCCGGAGCCCGCGCAGCCGACACCCGGGGCATCCGCGGGGTATTCCTCTTCGGCGTTTCCCTGTTCGTCGCCGCCAGCGTGGTCGGCGGACTGGCCCCGACCGGATGGGTGCTGGTGGCCGCACGTGTCGTCCAAGGCCTGGCGGCAGCGGTCGTCTCACCCGCGACGTTCACTCTGCTGACCGTCACCTACGCCGAGGGACCCTTGCGCACACGTGCAGTCGCGGTGTGGACGGCAGTGAGCGTTGCCGGCGGCGGAATCGGCAACATCGTGGGCGGTGCGCTGACCGAATACGTTTCGTGGCGATCGGTGCTGCTGATCAACCTGCCCATCGGCATCGTCCTGCTGATATCGGCTCGTCGATACCTCGACGTTCGGCGAGTGGGCACCGAGGCGCATCGGCCCGGGCTCGACATCATCGGTGCGGCCTTCGGAGCATTGGCCCTCGGCGCGTCCACCGTGGCGGTCACCCGACTCGGAGCCGGCGACTCGCAAGCGTTGTCCCTGTCGACGGCCGTTCTCGCCGTGGCCGGATCGATCGGATTCGTACTCCGACTGCGTCGATCGGCAGCACCACTGATCCCGTTGCGGCTGTTCGCCGATCGCACCGTGGTCGCGGGAAATCTGCTGACACTGCTCACCGGTGCGGTGTTCCAGATACCGATCTGGTTGTACCTGACCTTTCAGATGCAACAACGCCTGCAGCTCTCCCCATTGCAGGCGGCGGTGGGGTTCTTGCCGCTGACCACCGCTCTCGTGGTGGTCGGCATCGGCGTCACTCCGCGTCTGATGCGCAGATGCCCCTCGCACCTGGTTGCCGCTGCCGGCGCGACCCTGGCCGCCGCCGGCCTGCTCGGCCTCGCTGCGGACTCGAACTCGCAGGGCTACTTCGCGGCAGTAGGGCTACCTGCGATTCTGATCGGACTCGGCGGCGGTCTGCTCAACACCCCGCTGGCCACGGCGGTGACCAGCGGGGTGACGAACTCCGACGCCGGGGCCGCGTCGGGATTGATGAACACGTCCAAGCAGTTCGGTGGCGCGATGGGGTTGGCACTGCTCACCATCGTCGCCGGGCTCACGGACTTTCGATTCGCCTACTCGGCGATGGCAGCGGCGATGGCGCTGACTGCGGCGTGCTCTGTGGTCTTCCTCCGCACACCGTCATCGAAAGTTCGCTACTGAGCGAGAAATTCGACGAGAGTCGCGTTGACTGCGTCGGGGCGTTCGAGGTAGCCGAAATGACCGGTATCGGCGATTTCGACGTATCGAGCACCAGGTATCGCGTCGGCGACGTCGCGGCACTGCTGCACGGGGATCATGCGGTCGTCGGCGAATCCGATCACCAGAGATTTCGCCCTGATTGCCCGGTATGCGGCCAATCGATCTGTCCCCGATCGCATTTCGAGTCCGATCTGCGCTCGCATGCCCGCCGGCTTCTTGCCGCCCGAGTATTCGAGGATCGCCAGCCAATCACCGATCGCGCTGTCGTCGGCCAGCGTCTTGGGCGAGAAGTTCTGCATTGCAGTCATCGCAGCCCGGTACGACGCGGGTAGTTCGACCCCGGCGTCGTGAAGGTCCTTCTCGCCCTTCGACATCTGCGCACGAAAGGTGGTGGTCTTGCCGAACGTGGCCATCATCACTGCATGCGACACCAGATCCGGCCTGGCCAAGGCCAATTCCTGGGTAACGCGGGCACCCATGGAGGTGCCGACGACGCGTGCTGCGCCGCCACCGAGGTGCTCGACGAGGGCAGCGGTGTCGGCGACCAGGTCGTCGAGTGTCATCCCGCTCGCACACTCGGAAGACGGTGCGATTCCGCGATTGTCGAACGTGACGACCCGGTACCCCTGCTTCACCAGGACCGGGACCTGATGGGTTCGCCAGACTCGTCCCGGGCTTCCGGTGCCCATCACCAACACCACGAGCGGGCCGTCGCCGGTGACGTCGTAGCTGAGGTCGATTCCGTTGAGCTTCGCGATCGGCATTCGGATCATCTTAGTGCGCGCAGGAACTCCTCGACCGCCGTGCGATACCGCTCGGGAGCCTCGTCGTGGATCAGATGGCCCGCCTTCTCGATCCGAATGTGAGTCGATTCGGGCTTGTCCGAGTGCATCTGCTGCATCTGGCCGGCCGGGGTGATGGTGTGCTCACCTTCGATCAGCAACACCGGAGCGGTGACGGCCTCCCACTCGTCCCAGAAATGCCGCGTCCCCCATTCCTGCGAGATCGACTCGAAGAAGTCCACCTCGCCGTGCAATCGCCAGCCGTCTTCGCTGCGAACGAAAGAGTCCAGAAAATATTGTCCCGCAACATCTCCGAAGAATGCGAGTACTGCGTCGGCGTCGGGAAAGGGCTGGGGCCAGGCCCGCATCATCGTGGCCCAGTCGTCTGCGGTGCGGCCCCGAAAGTCCGGGGCGATGTCTTCGATCACGAGCGCAGTCACCAGGTCGGGTCGCTGCGCGGCTGCACACCACCCGTGCAGTGCGCCCATCGAATGACCGATCAGCACGCTGGGACCCAGCCGGTCGAGATGCTCGAGCAGGTCGGCCACGAAGTACTCGGTGGTGGGCTCCGGCGGCGGAGGGCGACGATGCCCCGGTGCGTCGTAGGTGTGCACGTGCCCGAATTCTCGAAGCCACGGAACCTGCCTATGCCAGGTGGCGGCACTGCCCATCAGCCCGTGCAGCAGCAGAATCGAACGGCCGGATCCACCCTCGTCGTAGAGCATCACCGCCGAGCATAACGGCGGAGTAATCTCGCGAGCATGGCCATTGTGAAGATCAACGCGATCGATGTACCCGAGGGCGCAGGCCCCGAACTCGAGAAGCGATTCGCCGCGCGCGCCGGGTCGGTCGACGGCTCCCCCGGCTTCCTCGGGTTCCAACTGCTGCGGCCGGTCAAGGGCGAATCGCGCTACTTCGTCGTCACCCAGTGGGAGAACGAGGAGTCGTTCCAGGCGTGGTCGGCAGGACCGTCGCGGGAGGCTCATGCCGGTGCCCGTTCCCCGAAGCCGGTGTCGTCCGGAGCGTCGCTGCTCGAGTTCGAGGTCGTATTGGACGTGCCTGCTTCTTCGTGAAGCCGCTCAGATGTGTTGGCGCGCGAGCTTCCACTCGAGTTTCGTCGGCATCTCCGAATCCAGTTTTGCCACGGCATCGGCCAGGAACTCAGCGGGCATCGGTCTTCCCAGGAAGTAGCCCTGGGCACCGTCGCAGCCGAGTTCGCGAAGCGCATCCAGTGTGCCCGCGTCCTCGACCCCCTCTGCCATGACCCGCACCCCGAGGCTTCGAGCCAGGTCGATGGTCGAGCGCACGATCGACGCGTCGGTGTCGTCGGTGTTCATCTTCGACACGAACGAGCGGTCGATCTTGAGAGTCTGCACCGGCAGACTCTGCAGATAGGCCAGCGAGCTGTAGCCGGTGCCGTAGTCGTCGATCGCGATGGTGACGCCGAGGCCACGCAGAGACGTCAGCGCATTCACCGAACGCACCGGATCGGTCATCGCAGTCGTCTCGGTGACCTCGAATTCCAAGGCATGAGCGGGAACCGCGTATTTCGCCAGCGCTGCTGCGACCTGCTCGGTGAGTGTCTCGTCGAGTAGGTTTCTCACCGAAAGATTCACCGACACAGACAGATCGACACCGCGTCGACGCAATTCGCTGCACTGCGCCAACGCCTCGTCCAGCACGAGCGCGGTGATGGCGGGCAACATGCCGGTGCGCTCGGCGTCGGGCAGAAACATCGAGGGTCCGATCAGGCCCTCACGCGGGTGCTGCCACCGCAGCAACGCCTCGACGCGGTCCACGCTGCCGGATTCCAGATCCAGGCACGGCTGAAAGAACACTCGAAGCTGGTGGTCACGAATGGCTGTGTCGAGTTCACCCAGCAACCGCATCTGATCGTGGCGGTCGCGATCCATGTCGGGTTCGTAGCGGCCGACTCGAGTGTGGCCGGCCTTCGCGGCCGTCAACGCCACGTGGGCGCGCTGAAGCATCGCCTCACCGTCGATCGGACCGGCCTCCGGATTCTCGATGCCGCTTCGACTGACGTCCGGCTCCTCGGTCGACGCGATTCCGACGACCGCGTCGAGCGCAACGTTGATGTCGTGCACGAACATTGTTCTGCTGACTGCGAATTGGAGCCGCTCAGCGGTATCCGACACGTCGATCTGGGCGGGACGCCGACGCATGGCGACGACGAACTGATCCCCACCGAGCCGACCCACCAGGTCATCGGATCGCACCGATGCGACCAGGCGGTGACCGATCTCGCGCAGCACACTGTCTCCCACGCTGTACCCGAAGGTCTCGTTGATCTGGGCGAAGCGATCGATGTCCACCACGAGCGTGAAGACGTCCGACTCACCACGCGTGGCGAGCATCGTGTCCAACCGCTCTCGGAGCAGCCGTCGACTGGCCAGTCCCGTGACCGCGTCCGTGCGAGCCACGTCCTCGAGCACTGCGGCCTGTAGGCGCAGCGTGGTCAGGAAGCACGCCATGCGGCACCCGACGAGGGCGATGACCAAGGCCGACGAGGCCACGATGACCCAACCCCACTGATCGACGGGTATCCCTCGGGCCAACTGAACGGCCATCACGAAGGGCGTCACAGCGACCGCGACACTGAGTCCGAGAAATCTCACGCGCCCGAATCTGAACGGGCTGGACCGGTCCACACGCGAGACCGTTCTTTCCGGAATGTGCAGGGCAATCACCCCGAAGCACACGTAGGCTGCCAGCCACAGCGTGTTCAGGAGAGTCGAACGGTAGAGCTCGTGGCTGCCGACCGCCGCATAGGACGCGAAGTCGGCAGCCACGAGCAACACCACTCCCGCCGCGGCTGCCAGGAACGGCACCGTGGTCGCCCGGGTCAGCAGGTACAGACTGCCGACGAGCGTCAGCAGAAACGCGTCGACGGTGAGGTAGACCGTGGCCGGCCACAGTTCCAGCGCCGACGAAAACGACCACGACGAACCGTCGGAGATGACGAAGACCCAGGTGGCGAGTCCGAAGCCGACTGCAACCACCAGACATTCGAGGAGCTCCTCGACCCCGAACACGAGCCCATTCTCGTCGGCGGCTCGGGCGAAACCGATGGCGATCACCAGATAGCCGATCAGGTAGAAGACGTCGGACGAGGAGAACGTCGCTACACGCCCGCCGCCGACCTGCGCCATCGACACCAACGCGTCGCCGATGCCCCAGGAGCCGACACCGACGGCCATGTACTTCCAGGTCCGCTTGTCCGGACCGGGTTCCCGACGGTATCGGTACACGAACGCAGCGACTGTGGCCAGGAGCACGATTGCGTACAACGCACTCTGGGGTATCCCCGCGGGGGCTATCGCGTACGCCGCGACTGCGAGAACACCGAGGCCCAGGAAGCGCGTCCACAACATGGTGGGGCTGATCCTTCCTAGGCCGGTCGGTGCATACCCCGAACGTACGCGTCAGCCGATCGAACCCGACGTTTGATCACGATTCGTCGCTGATCCACCCTGCAGATGGGTCGAGAAACGAACTATTTCAAACCTGACGATTGTTCGCCAGTCTCACTTCGGGCGATTTGTCCGTTCAGCCCTCGAGAGCCGCGTCCAGCGTGATGTCCACGCCGGTGAGAGCCTTGCTGACAGGACAAGTTTCTTTTGCCGCCTGAGCTGCTTTCGCGAAGCCGTCAGCGTCGAGACCCTCGACTTCGCCCCGCACGGTCAGCTTGATGCCGGTCAGCTTGAAGCCCGGCTCGTCGGGCCCCAGCGAGACATCGGCGGTGACCTCGAGGCTCTGCGGGGTGCCGCCCGCCTCCGCGATCAACGCAGACAACTGCATCGCGTAGCAGCTCGAATGAGCCGCGGCGATCAGTTCCTCGGGACTGGTGGTGCCGTCTGCGTTCTCGGCGGCGCGCTTGGGAAACGACACATCGAAAGTCGCTGCGCCGGAACTGGACAGCTCCACCTGGCCGGAACCCTGTTCCAGCGTTCCGTTCCAAGCTGTGCGTGAAGTGCGAGTTGGCATCGAACCGAATCCTTTCGTTGTCGACCCTGTGTAGGCCTGTTTCTCAGGCTAACGTCAGCGGGGTGACCGGGCTACCGAGTGCGAGGATGTCGACACGACGGGTGCGACAAACGAAAAAGCTCTCGCGCACGGCGACGATCGCGGCAATCGCGATGCTGTCGATCGTCGGATTCTCGACGCCGACGGCCGAGGCAGGCCCTCTGACGGACTTCTACGACACGCCGGTCGCGACGGCCGCCACCGCGCCGCCCGGCGAGGTGCTTCGAACCCTGCCCGTCAACTCACCCAAGGGGTTCGGACTCGGATTCGACATCGAACGCATTCTCTATCGCTCCACCGACACCCACGATGACCCCATGGTCGTCTCCGGCTATTCGATGACACCCACGGCTCCGTGGACCGGCCCCGGACCGCGGCCGGTGATCGCCTATGCGCCTGGCACTTCCGGACTGGCGGACCGTTGCGCCGGTTCGGTAGTTCTCGGGACAGTCGGCTCGTCGCCGGCCATCCTGCCGCTTCTGCTCGCCGGATATCGCGTCGTCGCAACCGATTACCAGGGCCTGGGCACCCCAGGCGGACACACGTACCTCAACCGAATCGCCTCGGGCCGAGCTCTGCTCGACGCCGCCAGAACCGCCGACTATGACGCCCCCGTGGTGTTGTTCGGTTACTCGGAAGGCGGATTCGCGTCGGGGGCCGCTGCCGAACTCGCCGCCACCTATGCCCCGGAGCTGAACATCCGGGGAGCGTATGTCGGTGCGCCACCGGCAGATCCGACGCTCAACATCGACACACTCGACAACACCGGTCTCGGTAGCGCCGTGCTCTTCGCCGTCGATGGAATGATCAACGCCTACCCGGATCGGGCGGACAGCATCCGTAGCCTCTTCGACTCCGACGGAATCGCCGCACTCGACGCCGCACAGAACTGGTGTACCACCGACCCCGCGGCCGCCGCGACAGTGCGCACGACCGAACTGACCCGCGACGGACGACCCCTCGACGATCAACTGAGCAACCCGGTTCTGGCCGACATCATCGAGACCAACACCGTCGGGCGCATCGCCCCTGTCATGCCGGTGTACCTCTCGCACGCAGTCGAGGACGACACCGTGCCGATCGAGCAGAGCCGCACCCTGCTTCGACGCTGGAGCGATCTGGGTGCCGACATCACCTACCGCGAATACGACCTCCCGGCCATACCGGTCGAGGGCGCGAACCACCTGCCCGGAGCTCTCGCGGCCTACTCCGACGTGATGCCCTGGATCGCCGGGCTGATTCACGCAGGAGTGGAGCCTGCAGGAGTGGAGCCTGCAGGAAAGACCCGGTAGGCAGCAGCTGATCTCAGGTGTGAAATCAGGGTGTTCACCGAGGCGTCGACCTCGATGAGGTTGGTTCACTCCAACCATGCGCATCGTCCACGCCCTGCTCACCGTCGCAGCAGTCCTGACTGCGGGCTCCCCCACCCCACCGGACCCCGGCATGGCGTCGGACATCCAGGTTGTCGCCGAGGAACTCGGATTGCCGGGGGTTGCGTTCCGCGTCGTCGCCGAGGACGAAGTGTTGGAGGACGTCGAGTACGGGGTGGACGGGGATGGGGCGCCGATCGACGAGAGCACGCCGTTCGTGTGGGGTTCGGTATCGAAGTCGGTGACGGCGGCGACGGTGTACTCACTCGCCTCGCAACATCGCCTCGATCCGAGTGGAACCGTGAATTCGATTCTCCCCGAGGTCGATTCGGTCGTTCCCGGCGATGTCACGATCGACGACCTGATCCACCACACCAGCGGACTCCCCCACGACGTCACCGAACTGGACGTGTGGGGACGTTCCGAGCGAGCGCTCGACGTCGTCCCCACCCTGGACGTCACCGTCGCCGACCGCGGCCCCTTCCGCTACTCGAGCCTCAATTACCTACTGCTGCAGGCCATCGTCGAGAAGGTCACCGCCGAACCCTTCGCCGACGTCGTAGCCCGCGAGACCGGAGTGCACACTGCCGGTGCCGTCACACCCGGCCACGTACCGTTCTTCACCTTCCCGCGCAGCATCGACACCGGCATCGACTCCGCGGGATTGGGCTACGGCTATCTGAGCGGATCCATCGCCGAGCTCTCCCGCTACGCATCCACGCAACTGACCGCACCGGCGTCGAACAGTTCGGATACGGTGCCGACGGGTTCGGGCACGGCGTACGGATACGGGTGGTACGTCGAGACGCTGCCAGACGGTACCGAGATGCGAT
>NZ_LVCU01000517.1:0-4203 GCF_001647185.1 Rhodococcus sp. EPR-147 | reverse complement strand
ATACGGCGAACTCGACGCCGACAGCCTTGCCTCCGCGGCCCGCTCCCTCGTACTCACCCGACTCGGTATCGACGAACCCCGCGCCGCCGGACTCGGTCTCTACGAGATAGCCCTGATCGGATCGACTGCACTCGCGATGTTGTTGGCGATATGTGTCACGAGAACCCTGCTCGGATTCGGAGCCGCTCCCGGAAGATGGGCACTCGCGCGTGTTCTGACTGCCCTCGGCGCAGGCGGACTGCTGTACTTCTCACTGCCCGCACTCGCCGGAGCACCGATCTCGACCCTGGCCCGCTGGGCTCCTGACATCGCGCTGCTGTTCTGGATCCTGCTCGCCGAACTTGCTGTGATCGCTGTTGCCCTCGGCGCTCGGGTCTGGATCAATGCGCCTTTGTTGCAGTCTGACTGACTGGAAGCCACATTGATCCCCAAAGGGGTTGGGGTGGTAGCCGGACCGACGGGGCGGGCGAACGGGGACGGGCGGACACACGACAACGGGCGACCCTCCGAGGAGGATCGCCCGTTGGTTGGGATTGGTGAAACTTACTCGCTGTCGCTGTCTCCGGTGGCCTTGGCCAGGTCGACCGGGACCTCGTCGGGGACGATGATGGCTTTCTTCTCGCCGCGGAACGTGAACTTCGCGTCCTCGCCTGCGCCTTCGCCGTCCCAGTTCTCGACGTCGACCAGGATGATCTGGCCGGCTTCGATTTCGCCGAAGAGGATCTTCTCCGACAACGCGTCCTCGATCTCGCGCTGGATGGTGCGACGCAGTGGCCGCGCACCCAGGACGGGGTCGAATCCGCGCTTGGCCAGCAACGACTTGGCCTTCTCGGTGACCTCGATCGCCATGTCCTTGTTCTTGAGCGCACCTTCGACTCGGTTGAGCATGAGATCGACCATCTGGATGATCTCGTCGCGCGTGAGCTGGTGGAACACGACGATGTCGTCGATGCGGTTCAGGAACTCGGGGCGGAAATGCTTCTTCAGCTCGTCGTTGACCTTGAGCTTCATCCGCTCGTAGTTCGAGCCGGTGCCTTCACCCGAGGAGAAGCCGAGGCCCACTGCCTTCGAGATGTCTGCGGTACCGAGGTTCGAGGTGAAGATCAGCACGGTGTTCTTGAAGTCGACCGTGCGTCCCTGGCCGTCGGTGAGACGCCCGTCTTCGAGCACCTGCAGGAGCGTGTTGTACATCTCCGAGTGGGCCTTCTCGATCTCGTCGAACAGCACGACAGAGAACGGCTTGCGGCGGACCTTCTCGGTGAGCTGGCCACCCTCTTCGTAGCCGACGTATCCGGGAGGAGCACCGAACAGACGCGACGCGGTGAAGCGGTCGTGGAACTCGCCCATGTCGATCTGGATCAGCGCGTCGTCCTCGCCGAAGAGGAAGTTCGCGAGAGCCTTCGACAGCTCGGTCTTACCGACACCGGACGGGCCGGCGAAGATGAACGAGCCCGACGGACGCTTCGGGTCCTTCAGACCTGCACGGGTACGACGGATCGCCTTGGAGACGGCCTTGACTGCCTCGACCTGGCCGATGATCCGCTTGTGCAGCTCGTCTTCCATGCGGAGCAGACGAGTGGTCTCCTCCTCGGTGAGCTTGAAGACGGGGATGCCGGTCCAGTTCCCCAGAACCTCGGCGATCTGCTCGTCGTCCACCTCGGCAATGACGTCGAGGTCGCCCGAGCGCCACTGCTTCTCGCGCTCGGCACGCTGACCGACGAGGGTCTTCTCCTTGTCGCGCAGGTTCGCAGCCTTCTCGAAGTCCTGTGCGTCGATGGCCGATTCCTTCTCCCGGCGTGCGTCGGCGATCTTGTCGTCGAACTCACGCAGGTCTGGCGGCGCGGTCATCCGGCGGATGCGCATCCGCGCGCCCGCCTCGTCGATGAGGTCGATTGCCTTGTCGGGCAGGAACCGATCGTTGATGTACCGGTCGGCCAACGTGGCGGCCGCGACGAGGGCACCGTCGGTGATCGAGACGCGGTGGTGTGCCTCGTAGCGATCGCGCAGACCCTTGAGGATCTCGATGGTGTGCTCGACGGTCGGCTCGCCGACCTGGACGGGCTGGAAACGACGCTCGAGGGCGGCGTCCTTCTCGATGTACTTGCGGTACTCGTCGAGGGTGGTGGCACCGATGGTCTGCAGTTCGCCACGAGCCAGCTTCGGCTTGAGGATCGACGCTGCGTCGATGGCACCTTCGGCGGCACCTGCGCCGACGAGCGTGTGCAGCTCGTCGATGAACAGGATGATGTCGCCGCGGGTGTTGATCTCCTTGAGCACCTTCTTCAGGCGCTCCTCGAAGTCACCGCGGTAACGGCTGCCGGCCACGAGCGAGCCGAGGTCGAGGGTGTAGAGCTGCTTGTCCTTGAGCGTTTCGGGAACCTCGCCGTTGACGATGGCCTGCGCGAGGCCCTCGACGACTGCGGTCTTACCGACACCGGGCTCACCGATGAGGACGGGGTTGTTCTTGGTACGACGCGAGAGCACCTGCATGACGCGCTCGATTTCCTTCGCGCGACCGATGACCGGGTCGAGCTTGCCCTCGAGCGCGGCCTGCGTCAGGTTGCGACCGAACTGGTCGAGGACCAGCGACGTCGACGGGGTGCCCGCCTCGCCGCGGCCACTGCCGGACTCGCTGGGCTCCTTGCCCTGGTAACCCGAGAGCAGCTGGATGACCTGCTGGCGCACGCGGTTGAGGTCGGCTCCGAGCTTGACCAGAACCTGAGCTGCGACGCCTTCGCCTTCGCGGATCAGTCCCAGCAGAATGTGCTCGGTGCCGATGTAGTTGTGGCCGAGCTGCAGTGCTTCACGCAGACTGAGCTCGAGTACTTTCTTGGCGCGCGGGGTGAACGGAATGTGACCGGACGGAGCCTGCTGGCCCTGGCCGATGATTTCCTCTACCTGGCTGCGTACTCCTTCGAGGGAGATGCCCAGCGACTCGAGAGACTTGGCTGCGACGCCTTCGCCCTCGTGGATGAGGCCGAGCAGAATGTGCTCCGTGCCGATGTAGTTGTGGTTGAGCATCCGGGCTTCTTCTTGAGCCAGGACGACAACACGCCGCGCGCGATCGGTGAACCTCTCGAACATCGCTCTCCCTCACTTCTTGGCGGGTGGTTGCTCGCCCGCCAGTTCTTCTAGCGCTGCAGTGTCCATAACACTGCGGTCGCTTGTGCATTTGAAGGTAAGACTGCTTCTCACTGTAGTTGGCCGACGTTACGAACGCCGACCCTCCACCCCTGAAATGCTGCGCAACCGCCCACTCGAACGGACTTCCGTGGCTGCTTACTGTTCATAACGCAGGCACTATGCAAAACGTTTCCCATCGGCTGTCCGCTGCTGGCGAACAGTCCTTTACCGTCCGATCAGGCCTGGGACGGCTTGACGATCGGAAACAGGATCGTTTCGCGGATGCCGAGGCCGGTCAGCGCCATCAACAAACGGTCGATGCCCATGCCGGTTCCTGTGGTCGGCGGCATGCCCTGCTCCATCGCGGCGAGGAAGTCCTCGTCGAGCACCATGGCCTCGTCGTCGCCGGCGGCGGCCTGACGGGCCTGATCCTCGAAACGCTCGCGCTGGATGATCGGATCGACCAGCTCGGAGTAGCCGGTGGCCAGCTCGAACCCACGGACGTACAGGTCCCACTTCTCGGTGACGCCGGGCTTGCTGCGGTGCTGACGCGTCAGCGGGGACGTCTCGACCGGAAAGTCGCGGACGAACGTGGGCTCGGTCAACGCGTCGCCCACCTGGTGTTCCCACAGCTCCTCGACGAGCTTGCCGTGACCGTAGATCGGGACGCCGTCCTTGCGCGGCACCTCGACGCCCACCTTGTCGGCGATCGCGAGCAGCTCGTCGACGGTGGTGTCGGGGGTGACGTCGAATCCGAGCGATTCCGACAGCGACGGGTACATCTCGAGCGTCGTCCAGTCGCCGCCGAGGTCGTAGGTGGTGCCGTCGGGCAGCGTCACGACCGTGGATCCGAGCGCGGCCATGGCCACTTCCTGAACCAGCTCACGGGTCATCTTCGCCGAATCGTCGTACGTGCCGTAGGCCTCGTACGTCTCGAGCATCGCGAATTCCGGCGAGTGGGAGGAGTCGGCACCTTCGTTTCGGAAGTTGCGGTTGATCTCGAAGACCTTCTCGATGCCGCCGACGACGCAGCGCTTGAGGAACAGCTCCGGTGCGATGCGGAGGTAGAGATCGGTGTCC
>NZ_LVCU01000516.1:0-12526 GCF_001647185.1 Rhodococcus sp. EPR-147 | reverse complement strand
CCTCGACGCTCGAGTGCGTTGCGCAGTTCACGAACGACGGCGATGCGCTTGCGGGCGGTCTCGCGCGAGACCGGGTTGGTGATCAGGTCCAGGTAACGCTGCCGGATGCGCGTCTCCTCGTTGAGCTCCTTGTGCGCGACGGGCAACGGCCGCAACGACTTCGACGCGATCTGCCAGGCGTCGGCCATGACGGACAGCTCGCCGCGACGGGAGCTGATGACCTCGCCGTGCACGAACACGAAGTCGCCGAGATCCACATCGGACTTCCACTCCGCCAGAGCGTCCTCGCCGACGCCGGCCAGGCTGATCATCGCCTGCAGTTGAGTGCCGTCACCCTCCTGCAGCGTCGCGAAGCACAGCTTGCCGGTGTTGCGCACGAAGATGACGCGGCCGACGACTCCGACGATCAAACCGGTCGTCGTATCGGGTTCGAGCTCGGGGAATTCGGTTCGGATCTCGAGCAGCGAATGGGTCCGCGGAACCGACACCGGGTACGCCTCGACCCCACGCTCGAGCAACGAAGCGCGCTTGGCGCGACGAATCCGTAGCTGCTCCGGGGTGTCGTCGGCCGGCTGGGTAGAAGCTGTATCACTCACGCGCAGACACTTTACAGTCCAGGACTGTCGAGACGATCAGTGCGCTGCGACGGCCTCGGCTTCGCGAACGCAGTGCTTGGCCTGCGTCAACACCCCGAGCAACCCTGCCGACTTCAGTGCTTGATAGCCGCCGACCAGATCAGTGGCCTTGTGCAGACCCAGCAGCTTGAGCGACGCGGCCGCGAGCGAGGAGGTGTAGCCCTCCGAGCAGATGACGACCCACTCCACGTCGTGATCGACGGCGATCGCCAGGCGCGCATCGCTCGTCGGGTCCAGACGCCATTCGAGGACGTTGCGTTCGATGGCGAGCGCTCCGGGCAGGGTCCCCTCGACGGCGCGCTGCGCCTGCGGGCGGATGTCGACGACGACGGCTCCGCGGGCGACGGCGTCGCGCAGCTCGAAGACGGTCATGCGATCGATGGTCTCGCGCGCGGATTCGAGCATTTCGACGATGGTCATGGTCTGGATGGTCACAGTGCGGCCTTTTCGGGTGCGTCGGTGAGCTCGCTACGGGTACGACGCAGCGTGGACCGTTCGGTCACTTCGTAGTAGGACATCGCCGTCAGCGGTGGCGAGTAGGCGTGCACGCTGAGGGTGGGCCCGGTCGTCGCCGACGTCGGATCGTGCATCACGTCGTGCACCCAACCGAGCGGGAAGGACGCTTGATCGCCGGCGTCGAGACGACGCTGCTTCAGTCCTGTTCCAGCCCAACGATATTCGAGTAGCGATCCACTCAGAACGGTCAGCGCGCCGAGCGAGCCCGCATGGTCGTGCAGTTCGGTGGAACGATCGGGAACCCAGCTGATCAGCCAGACGTCGAGATCGTCGTCGGAATGCAGCCTGGCGGCCCAACGCTCCTCGCTCGGCCAACGGTCACCATCGGGGAGCAGGTGGTCGAAGCGGCCCTCGAGGACGTCGGATGCGCCCTGGTCGGTGATACGCAGCAGGTCGGGTGGACGCAACCGGGTCGGAAGAGTCGAGACCGAACGCGACGACAATCGGGTACGGGAGGGTGCAGAAAGTACAGGTGTGGAAAGCATGAAGCTCTACTCCAGGGGTGTGTTACGAACGAGGCAGGGTTCAGCCTCGACAACACTCCTGGGTGGCCATGCACGTCATCACGCCGACGATTCTGACACACGAGGCGGCGATGCGCTAGCGCTGGTCCGAAACGCCTCGCACCAAACACTCAGCGCGGGCGCCGCTGAAACATCTAGCGTGGCCGCCGCTTTGCCATGTTGCGTTCGTAGACCAACCGGAGCCCTTCGAGGGTCAGATCCGGTTCGTGGTGCTCGATGGTGGTCGATTCCGGCAGGATCAGCGCGGCGATGTCGCCGGTGCCGATGATCGCGACGTCCGCACCGTTCACCTCGGGGACCTCGCGTCGAATTCGCCCGACGAGGCCGTCCACCAGTCCCGCGAACCCGAAGATGGTGCCCGACTGGATGCACTCGACGGTGTTCTTGCCCAGCACCGAACGAGGCCGAATCATCTCCACCTCGCGCAACGTGGCCGTGCGAGTCGACATGGCCGACGCCGACATCTCGAGTCCGGGAGCGATGGCACCGCCGAGGAATTCGCCCTTGGCCGAGACGACGTCGACACAGGTGGTGGTTCCGAAATCGACCACGATGCACGCCGAGCCGTACAGGTCGTGTGCGGCAAGGGTATTGACGATGCGATCGGCACCGACCTCTTTGGGGTTGTCGACCAGCAACGGCACGCCGGTCCGCACACCGGGTTCGACCATCACGTGCACCACGTGATCCCAGTAGCGCGCGAGCATCGTCCGCATCTCCCGCAGCACCGACGGCACGGTCGACAGCGCAGTGACTCCGGTGATCCGTTCGGCATCCTCACCCAGCAGACCACGCAACATCAGAGCCAGCTCGTCGGCCGTCACATGAGGATCGGTCCGAATTCGCCAATCGCGCAGCAATTTCGAGTGATCACCGGTGCCGGTGAACAGACCGACCACGGTGCTGGTGTTGCGCACATCGATCGCGAGGAGCATCGAATCAGACCAGCACGGAATCGGCCCGCAGATCGCGCGGCGTGATCAGACCCGAGCCCGCAGGCGCATGAGCCGGGTCGCTGCCGAGTTCTACAGGCCGGTTCTTCTCGTCGACGAACACCACCCGCGGCGCATAGTCGGCAACCTCCTGTTCGTTCATCACCCCGTAGGCGATCAGAATGACCAGGTCGCCCGGGTTCACCAGATGCGCTGCAGCTCCGTTGATTCCGATGACACCGCTGCCGCGCTGGCCGGTGATGACGTAGGTTTCCAGTCGAGCACCGTTGTCGATGTCGACGATGGTGACCTGCTCGCCTTCGAGCAGATCGGCTGCCTCCATCAGATCCTGGTCGACGGTCACCGAGCCCACGTAGTGCAGATCTGCGTGCGTCACGGTGGCGCGATGAATCTTGGACTTCATCATCGTTCGAAACATGTTGTGCCCTCAGCTCTTCGGATCGTCGGGGTACTCGAGGAAACCGGTGCCGACGGCGACACCGACGTTGTCGATCAATCTCGTGGTGCCCACCTTGGCGGCCACGAGCAGTCTTCCGTCTCCACGTTCGGGAGCGAGGCCGAGATGCGGGTCGCGCACCTCCAGGTAGTCGACCTGCACCAGCGGTGCCTCGTCGAGGACGGCACGCGCGGTGGCGATGATGGCCTCGGGACCGCCCGCCGCAGCATGCGCCCCGGCGACCAACGCGGCCGACAATGCCATCGCGGCGTCGCGCTGCTCGGCGTCGAGATATCGGTTACGCGAGGACAGTGCGAGTCCGTCCTGCTCGCGAACCGTCGGCACCCCGATGACCGCGACGTCGAAGTTCAGATCGCGCACCATCTGTCGGATCAACGTCAGTTGCTGGTAGTCCTTCTCCCCGAAGTACGCGCGATGGGGAGCCGCGATCTGCAGCAGTTTGGCCACGACGGTGAGCATTCCGGCGAAATGCGTTGGCCTGCTCCGCCCTTCGAGTTCAGCACCGAGCGGACCGGGATTGACGGTGGTGCGCGGACCCGACGGATACATGTCCGAAGCCGACGGCGCGAAGACCAGTTCGACGCCCTCCTCACGCAGCAGCGCGACATCGGCGTCGAGGGTCCGCGGGTAGGAATCGAGGTCCTCACCCACACCGAACTGCAACGGGTTGACGAAGATCGACACGATCACCACGGCACCGGTGAGCTTGGCCTGCCGCACCAATTGCAGGTGCCCGGCGTGCAGTGCGCCCATCGTCGGGACCAGAGCGACCTGCTTCCCGACGCCTCGCAGCGCTTTCGACACCGACGTGATCACCGCGGGATCGTGGTGAACCGTCAACTGCCCCTTGGTGTAGCTGCCCGCGAGGGTCATCGATTCCCTTCCAGAAGTTCGATCAGGTCTGCCTTGGCGCCGATGCGCTGCGCCGAGCGCAACGACAGGGCGCGATATCCGGCTGCGATCCGCGAATCCACGGATTCGAGCACGTCGAGATGCTTGCCGACTGCAGCGGTGTCGCCGCGAGCCACCGGTCCGGTGAGCGCCGACTGACCGTTGCGCAACGCGTTGTCCAGCGCAGCTTCGAGCAGAGGAGCCAGAACCCGCTCGGGTACACCACGTTCGGAGTCCGAACCGGGAAAACCCGGTCCCGCCAGGGCAACCCGGAGCGCTTCGACCGCGTCGACCACCAGAGTGACGAGGTGATTGCTGCCGTGAGCGAGCGCGGCGTGGTAGAGCGCTCGATTGTTCTCGGGCACGTGCACCGGCTCGCCGCCGATCTCGAGGACGAGAGCCTGCGCCACCGCATAGCCGATCTCGTCGCCTGCAGTGATGCCGAAACACGCCGCCGTCATCCGGTCGGTGTCCTCGACTCCGCCGCTGAACGTCATCGCCGGATGGATGGCCAACGGCACGGCTCCGAGGGCAGCCAGGGGCCCGAGCACCGAAATTCCGTTCGCGCCGGAGGTGTGCACCACCAACTTTCCCGGTGCAACCGCCCCGGTGGACGCCAGGCCTGCGACGATCGACGCCAACTCGCTGTCCGGTACGGCCAGAACGAGCAGCTCTGCGCGACGAGCAACCTCGTCGACGGGCAGAACCTGGGACTCGGGAAGTCGCTCACGCACCCGTGCGAGGGACGCATCGGACACCGCGGCAGCACCGACGACGACATGCCCGACGCGTTCGAGCGCCTCACCGAATGCGGTACCGACCCGTCCCGCCGAGACGACACCAACCGTCAGGCGAGCCGGCGACAGACCACCGGTGCCGGAAAAGGTCACCGAAAAATTCCTCTCGTTCGTTCCAGTCCCGCTCGGCGGGTACCAGACGTCCTGCACGGAACAATAGCGACCGCGACCACTCGCAGGCCATGGGAGAGCAGTGTGATCTGGTTCTCAGTCTGCGCGACGACGACGGCGACGGGTACCCGGATCGGTCACGGCCGCGTCACCGGACCCTCCGCCTTGCAGACCGGCCATGATCTCGGCAACCGATCGACCGTTCGAGTGTGCGCCCGACGCATCCTCGTCGTCGGCCGATTCCGCGCGCCTGCGACCTCGCCGGGACGAGACGGCAGTGTCCTCGGCCGGTGTCTCGTAGTCCTGATCGGCCGTGAAGAACGCGTCGGCCGATTCACGCAACGAGGCGCGCGAGGCAGAGAAGGCGTCGTCGCTCGGTTCCGCTGCAGGTTCGGTTTCGTACTGCTCGGCCGGCTCCGCCGCAAACGACTGCGTGGAAAACGACTCCGTGGAATACGAACCGGCCGCATCGACGTCCGCGTGTCCGGTCTCGTACGTCTCTTCCTCGACCTGTGGCTCGGGCTCCGCCGCCGGTTCCGGCTCGGCAACGGGTCGACGCGTCTGCTCGAAGTCGTATGCGGTGAAAGGCGAGCTGGGCGGAGTGACGCGCCCCGCAGGCCTCGGTGCGCCGTAAGGACGTGCCTGCACCCCGGTTCGCTCGAACGAGTCCGCATCGGAGGACTCGGTGTCGTAGCTCGTTTCCGCGAACGAATCCTCGGCGTACCGATCCTGATCCGCCTCGGCGGCCGCCGCCGGTGCGGAGGCTGTGGCCTGCGGCATCTCGTCCGGATCCTCGGGGTACACCACCGAGGTCTCGGCCGTGACCGGCTCATCGTAGGGCGTTCCGACACCGTTGAGGCCGGTTCCCGGTGCCATCGCACCATTGCCGTTCCCGCGACCGGGGACGTACAGGCCGG
The DNA here is from genome assembly GCF_001647185.1 of Rhodococcus sp. EPR-147. Lineage (NCBI taxonomy): Bacteria > Bacillati > Actinomycetota > Actinomycetes > Mycobacteriales > Nocardiaceae > Rhodococcus > Rhodococcus sp. EPR-147. Next base: position 6,725 of record NZ_LVCU01000516.1, on the reverse strand, counting down.
ACGGCGCAGGCTGGTAGCTGTCGTATCCGCGTCCGCCGAGTTCCTGCATCCTCATCGCTTCGGCCCGCAGTGCCACACGTTCGGTGGGCAGATTGCCGTCGAAGAGCACCTGGAGATTCTGGCGAAGGGCAGCGAGTTCGTTGCGCAGCGCTGCGACCTCGTCGATCTCGAGCTGCGATTCGCCACGAACCCGAGCTTCGACGCTCATCTCGTATTCGCGTCGCGCCGAGATCTCCCGAGCCAACTGCAGCTCGTAGACCGTCTGCAGGTCCTTGGCCTTGGTTTGATCTGCGGCCGCCTCACGCCGGTACTTGGTCATCGCGAACGCACCGATCACCGCAGCCCACAACGCCGAGAGAACACCGACTCTCATCCACTGCACGCTCTCGGTGAAGAGCAACAACACACTGGCGATGATGCCGAACACGACGAGCGCCGCGAGGAACAGCTGGCTCGCACTACGCCTCTTACGGCGTCCCTTCTTTGCGCGAGTCTGATCTGTCATGTTCACAAGGGTAACTGGCAAATCGTTCGCAAATAGTCATCCTCGACCGATCACTTACACAACCGAGGTAACAATCAAATGTTTCGAGGGTTACCGAGAACGCTCGTCGTCACGGTCTTCCGGGGCACGGCAGCACTGTTCGAGCCACACCGCGGCAGCGACGACGGCCAGTCCGGCCACGAGCGCAACGACGGCTCCGGCCCGGTCCGACGACGCTGCCCGTATCGTCGCCGCACGCGGCAGCACGTACACCAGAAATCCGACGCACACGCCGACGACGGCAGTCCCCACCAGCATCGATGCCTTCGCCAACACCAACGCCCTGAACACCGTCAGCGGATGCAGATCGTGCAGACCGGTGCCCACCCGGTGCTCGGCGATGCGGTTGCGCACGATCACCGCAGTCACCACTTGCACCACCGCCACCAGATACAACGACGCCCCGGCGTACACCGGAATCGGCGGCAACGAGCCGTAGAAGACCCGAACCAACAGCCACGTACCGATTGCGGCCACCAGGAAAAGACCCAAGACGTCCCAGACCTTGGTGGGATTGGTCACCACGACCCATCACCGACACCGTCGTGCTCCACGGGTCGTTCTTGCAGGCTCCATTCCTGCTTCGTCACCCCGGCCCGCTCCTCCGGACTCAGTCGCGCGAGCAACTCGGACACCGAAATGTCGTTGTCGCCCACACGCAGGGTGGCGTCCGGTTCGACGTCCAGCCACGGCAGCAGTACGAACGCTCGTTCGTGCGCGCGCGGGTGCGGAAGGATCAAACGAGGGTCCTCGCTGATCACGTTCTCGCACGTCACCACGTCGACGTCGAGGCTCCGTGGCCCCCACCGCTGCACTCGAACGCGATCGGCCGCCTCCTCCAGACGCTGACCGAAACGCAACCAATCCCAGGCGTCGAAGGCATCGTCCTCGACCACCACCACGGCATTGAGGAAGTCCTGCTGCTCGACGCCGCCCCAGGGAGCCGAACGGTACACCGGTGAGCAGGACACCAGGCTGGAGCCCAATCCGGTTGTGACAGAACGTAGGTGGGCGAGGGAGTCGCCGATGTTGCTGCCGATGGACAGCACCGCGCGGGTCACGCCCGCTCCCGGTACGCCACCACGGCAACGTCCCCGAACGTCAGCGGGATCGGGGCCGACGGCTTGTGCAGCACCACTTCCACCGCGTCGACGCGTGAGTCGTACGCCAACACGACCTCGGCGATCTCGGCCGAGACCGTCTCGATCAGGTCCCTGGACGGGCCCGCGACGACGGCCGCAGCGTGCTCGGCCAGTTCTCCGTAGTGCAGCGTTCGGGTCAGGTCGTCGGTCTCGGCCGCGGGCCGCAGGTCCATCCACACGGTGATGTCGACGACGAAGTCCTGCCCGTCTCGCTTCTCGAAGTCGAAGACGCCGTGATTGCCGCGCACCGTCAGGCCCCGCAGTTCGATGCGGTCGCCGCGACGCGTCCCCGCGCCGACGCGGCTGCTGATCTCGCTCATGCCCGATCACCCTGCCATGCCCGGACGACGGCGACCGCGTCGAGTGACGCCTGCACGTCGTGTACCCGGACACCCCATGCACCCGCAGCGACCGAGAGCGCCGACACCACGGCCGTGGCGATCTCTCGCCCGTCCGGCGGCCGCGGAGTACCGTCGTCGTCCGCCAACAGCGAGCCGAGAAAACGCTTCCTGGAAGCACCGACGAGTACTGGGAAGCCGGCCGACACCAAGTCCGGCAGGCCCCGCAGCAGTTGCCAGTTGTGCTCGGCGTTCTTGGCGAATCCGAGGCCGGGATCGAGCACGAGCATCGCCGTGTCCACGCCCGCGGCCACCGCGTGATCGACCTGTTCGAGCAGTTCACCGCGGACGTCGGCGGCCACGTCGTCGTATCGATCGGCCGGTCCGGCGTGCCGATACTCGGATCCGGCGGCCCGCCAGTGCATCAGGATCCACGGCAATCCGCCGTCCGCAACGACCCCGGCCATGGCCGGATCCGCCCGACCACCCGAGACGTCGTTGACGATCGAGACCCCGGCATCGATCGCCGCCTCGGCGACCGAGGCACGCATGGTGTCGACGCTGGTGGTCACCCCTGCTGCGGCCAGCGCGGCGATGACCGGCACGACACGCTGCGCCTCGAGCGTCGGGTCGATCCGGTCTGCTCCGGGACGCGTCGACTCGCCACCGACGTCGACGATGTCGACTCCGCGACGGTGCATCGCCAGTCCGTGTTCGACGGCGGCATCGACATCGAGGTACCTACCGCCGTCGGAGAACGAATCGGCGGTGACGTTGAGGACACCCATGACGACCGGTGCCGGGTGGATACTGCGCGCCGGGTTCATCGGGACTCGACCGGACGCGTCATTTCCGCAGGATCAGGTCCAGAGCTTCCGAACGCGATGCCGCGCTGGACTGCAACAGACCCCGCACCGCCGACGTGGTGGTGCTGGCTCCCGGCTTGCGAATGCCGCGCATGGCCATGCACAGGTGCTCGGCCTCGATCACGACGATCGCACCGCGCGGGTCGAGTTTGCGCATCAACGCGTCGGCGATCTGGCTGGTCAGCCGTTCCTGAACCTGCGGGCGCTTGGCGTACATGTCCACCACGCGCGCGAGCTTCGACAGGCCGGTGACCTTGCCGCTCTTGCCCGGGATGTACCCGACGTGTGCGACGCCGTGGAACGAGACCAGGTGATGCTCGCACGTGGAGAACATGGGGATGTCGCGGACGAGCACCAGTTCCTGGTGCCCCTCGTCGAACGTCGTGTTCAGCGCCGTGTCAGGGTCGGTGTAGAGCCCGGCGAAGATTTCACGGTAGGAACGCGCCACGCGGGCCGGCGTGTCGAGCAGACCCGGACGGTCCGGATCCTCGCCGACGGCGATCAACAGCTCACGCACTGCGGCCTCGGCACGAGGCTGGTCGAAGACCGCACCGGTGGCGTAGGCCACTGTCTGTTCCACTGCCCGCTGCTGCGCTGCTGGGACTTCTGCCGAGTCGATTGTCGACTCGTCGGTCCGGTTGACTGACACGAGAACGTACCTCCGGTTGGGCTCCGCGAATGTGACAGCTGGGCCGAACCGCACCTGTTCCTCACGGAGCAGCTGCGCCGACCTGCAGCACGGTTCGAACGACGGACTGGGCCGACCGAAACGGTCGACCCAGCCAGCCTAATGACCGACCTAGCGGTACGAACCGCCCGGCCCTTCCCAGCGTTGGGTGCGTGGACCTTCGTCGCCGTCGTCCTCTGCTCGCTCGTCTCGGCGCGAGTCCTCGGACTGGTTATGCGAGGGACGATCGTCTCCGGGCAGCGGATAGCTCTGCGATGGAGTCGGAACCTCCCACGTGGGTGGCGACGCTTCGGCCGGTCCGGCATCGTCCTCGTGCTGGCCGTACGGGGGCTCGTGCCGAGAGTTACGACCCTGGTCCCGAGTGTCCGGCCGGAACGGATCCGGCTGATACTGCGGCGGCTGATATCCCGGCTGTTGATTCGTCGGCGGCTGATATCCCGGCTGTTGGTTCGACGGCGCAGCGGTCGGCGGCTGGTATGCCTGCGGCTGCTGGTAGGTCGGGTGCTGTCGGTACGTCGGAGGCTGACCCTGCGGCGGCTCGTACCGATTCTGGTCCGATCCCGACTGCTCGCGGTTCGGCTGATCGTGAACCGGCGGCGTGGTCGGTCCCTGGTACCGGGGAACCGCAGGCTGGTCGCGCGGGGGCCAACCCGGAGCCGACCATCCGGCCGGGGCACCGTAATCGGGACGCGAGCCCTGGCCGGGGCCGCTCGAGCGAGGTTCCTGCCGACCCTGGCCTTCGGAGTATCCGCCCCCGTTGGGAGCGCCTCCGTTGGTCGGGCCGCCGTAACCACCGTTGTAGCCACCGCCGTTGTATCCGCCGGGTGCGGGGGCGCTGCGTCGGCCACCGCCGGTGCTCGGCGCATCGACGTCCCCGGTGCTCGGTGATCCGTTGACCGGGCCACCGTTGGTCGGAGCACCGTTCGACGGGGTGCCGTTGGTGGGCACGCCGTTGTATCCGTTGCTTCCGTTCGGGTAGCCACCCTTGGTCAGCTGCGGAGAACCGGCGTAGCTGGGCTGCGGAAACTGTTGCGGCGGAAGCTGCTTCGGGGCCGGCGGTACCGGAGGCCACGGCTCGCCGCGCTCGGCGGCGAGTTCGCGGGGCGTCTTGACCGGTGGCTTGTCCGAGGGCTTGCGATCACCGAAGTCGTTGAACAGGGTGATGCGCGGACGCTTGGTGACGCTGTGGAAGATCTTCTCGAGGTCCTTGCGGGTGAGCGTCTCACGTTCGAGCAGCTCCGAGGCAAGGGTGTCGAGCAGGTCGCGGTACTCGTTGAGGATGGCCCACGCCTCGGTGTGCGCCGCCTCGATGAGTTTGCGCACCTCCTCGTCGATCTCGCGGGCGACCTCGTGCGAGAAGTCGGACTGCTGTCCCATCGAACGGCCGAGGAACGGATCGCCCTGTTCCTGCCCGTACCGAACGGCTCCGAGCTTGCTGCTCATGCCGTACTCGGTGACCATCGCGCGGGCGATCTTGGTCGCCTGGTCGATGTCCGAGGACGCACCGGTTGTCGGCTCGTGGAAGACGAGCTCCTCCGCTGCGCGGCCACCCATGGCCATGACGAGTCGAGCGATCATCTCCGACCGCGTCATCAGGCCCTTGTCGTCCTCGGGCACCGTCATCGCGTGGCCGCCGGTGCGACCGCGAGCGAGGATGGTGACCTTGTAGACGGGCTCGATATCGGGCATCGCCCACGCGGCGAGAGTGTGACCACCCTCGTGGTACGCGGTGATCTTGCGCTCGTGCTCGCTGATGATGCGGCTCTTGCGGCGCGGGCCACCGACGACGCGGTCGACCGACTCCTCGAGCGACGCCTCGGTGATGACGGTGCCGTTCTCGCGAGCGGTGAGCAGTGCTGCTTCGTTGATGACGTTGGCCAGGTCGGCACCGGACATCCCGACGGTTCGCTTGGCGAGACCTTCGAGGTCGGCGTCCTGAGCAACGGGCTTGCCTGCCGAGTGCACCTTCAGGATTGCTCGACGGCCGGCCAGGTCGGGGGCACCGACCGGGATCTGGCGGTCGAAGCGGCCCGGACGCAGCAGGGCGGGGTCGAGGATGTCGGGGCGGTTGGTGGCGGCGATGAGGATGACGCCGGTGCGCTCACCGAAGCCGTCCATCTCGACGAGCAGCTGGTTGAGTGTCTGCTCGCGCTCGTCGTGGCCGCCGCCCATGCCCGCGCCGCGCTGGCGACCGACGGCGTCGATCTCGTCGACGAAGATGATGCAGGGGCTGTTCTGCTTGGCCTGCTCGAAGAGGTCGCGCACACGGGATGCACCGACGCCGACGAACATCTCGACGAAGTCCGAGCCGGAGATGGTGAAGAACGGGACGCCGGCCTCGCCTGCGACGGCGCGCGCGAGCAGCGTCTTGCCGGTTCCGGGAGGGCCGTACAGCAGCACGCCGCGCGGAATCTTGGCACCGAGCGCCTGGTAGCGCGCCGGGTTCTGCAGGAAGTCCTTGATCTCGTAGAGCTCTTCGACGGCCTCGTCCGCGCCTGCGACATCGGCGAACGTGGTCTTGGGCATGTCTTTCGTCAGCTGCTTGGCCTTGGACTTGCCGAAGCCCATGACCCCGCCGCGGCCGCCACCCTGCATGCGGCTCATGACGAAGATGATCACGCCGAGGATCAGCACCATCGGAAGAATCAGCAGCAGGAGCGAGCTGAACCAGCTCTCCTGGGTGACGGTGGTGTTGTAGCTCGCCAGGCCCTGCGAGTCGACCTTGTCGAAGATCTGCTCCGACGCCGAGTCCGGGTACTTGGCGATGATCTGCGTCTCGTTGTCGGTGGCGTCGGACGCCTCCCGCAGAGTCAGCCGGATCTGCTGCTCGCGGTCGTCGATCTGCGCGGACTCGACATTGCGATCGTCGAGCTGGGCGATCGCCACCGAGGTGTCGACCGTCTTCCAGTCCCGCGTGTCGTTACCGAAGTAACTGAAGGCATAGATCACCAACAGAATGCCGAAAACGATGGCAAGATTTCGTATTACTGTCTTCCGATTCATACAGCTTCAGCCGAGTCGGCCGTGTCCTTTCAGTCCGCTCCCGCGCGCTGGCTGCTCCCTGCCCGCCGGATACTCCAGGCTAGCGCGAGACTCGGACATCTGACTCGCTCATACCTGGCGCTGTGCGTCCACGCACCTGTTTGC
>NZ_LVCU01000515.1:0-8741 GCF_001647185.1 Rhodococcus sp. EPR-147 | reverse complement strand
ATCTCGGTAGCGCTCGTTGTAGTCGAGGCCGTAGCCGACGACGAACTCGTTGGGGATGTCGAAGCCCACGTTCGCGACCTCCACGTCGACCTTGATGGCGTCGGGCTTGCGCAGCAACGTCACCACCGACAGCGAGGCAGGCGAACGGGTCGCGAGGTTGCGCTTGAGCCAGCTCAGCGTCAGACCGGAGTCGATGATGTCCTCGACGATCAGCACGTGGCGTCCGGTGATGTCGCGGTCGAGGTCCTTGAGAATCCGGACGACACCCGACGACGAGGTGGACGAGCCGTAGGAGCTGACCGCCATGAACTCGAGCTGCGCCGGGATGGGCAGGGCCCGGGCGAAGTCGGTCATGAACATGATCGCGCCCTTGAGTACACCGACCAGGAGCAGGTCACCTTCGGGTGCGCCTTCGGGATACCGCTGGGCGATCTCTTCTGCGAGTTCCGCAGTGCGCGCTTTGATCTGTTCCTCGGAAATGAGAACCGATTCGATGTCGCCCTCGTACACGGGGTTTCCCTTCATTCGTTCTCCAGGCCGACGCTCAGCCTGCCATGCCGACGCGAGCACACCAACCTGGCGTCGGGCGTTCCTCCCGGCAGCGCAACCCCGCCCTGGCCGGTCCACCGTCCGACGAGGGCGTCGACGGCCCGGATCTGCCGGTCGGTCAGCGACGTCACACCCCGGCCGAGCAACCATCGGCGCAGTACGCGGCGACGAATCGCGGTGTCGAGCGAGTCGATCGAGGACACCTTCAGTTCCGGTGCACCCAACGCGACGACGGATTCGGCCATCGCGTCGAGCACCCGGCCGTCCTCGCGCAACTGCTCGGCGGTCCGGGCGAGCGCAGCGGCGACACCACCGCCGAGCACGTCCTCGAGCAGGGGCAGCACCTCCTGACGCAACCGCACCCGAGTGAAATCGGGGTCGATGTTGTGCGGATCCTCGAACGGCTCCATCCCCAACTCGACGCAGGCAGCCCTGGTCACGCTGCGTCGAACCCCGAGCAGCGGCCGACCCCACGGCGCATCGAACGCCGCCATGCCCGCGATCGACCGCGGGCCCGATCCGCGCCCCAGCCCGAGCAGCACCGTTTCGGCCTGATCGTCGAGGGTGTGCGCCACCAGCACCGACGCGTCGCCGCGCTCGCGATCCAACGCGTCGTACCTGGCCCGGCGGGCGGCGGCCTCCGTCCCACCCGAGCCGGTCACCTGCACCGGCAGCACGCGCGCATCGACCACTCCCAACTCCGACGCCCGCGCCGCAGCCGTCGCCGCAACCTCCGCCGAGCCGGCCTGCAGACCGTGATCGACGATCAAGGCGCGCACGTTCGGGGCCTCGGCCACGGTCGCGGCCGTCAAAGCGAGCGAATCCGCGCCACCGGACAGCGCGACGGCAACCGGTCCCGGATAGGCCGACAACCAACCACGCACCGCACGCCTGACCTCCAACAGTGCGGGCCCCTCAGGCAGGAGCACTAGCCCAGAACTCGCGCGATCCAGGCGTCCGGGTCCTCGATCTCCGACAGCAACGGCAGTGTGTCGGGCCCGGTCCACACGGTGTTGAAGCGTTCCATTCCCACCGTGGCGACGACATGATCGACGAACGCCTTGCCGCGCACGTACTGCGCCATCTTCGCGTCCATGCCGAGCAGTGCCCGGACGACGCGTTGGAGCGGGTTCACCTTGCGTTGCCTGCGCTGATCGAAGGCACCGCGAATCTGCGTCACGGTCGGCACGACGGCCGGTCCGACGGCGTCCATCACGTGGTCGGCGTGACCCTCGAGCAGGGTGCCCAGCACGAGGAGTCGGTCGATGGCGTCGCGTTGCGGCTGCGGTTGAGTGGCGCGTAGCAGTCCGACGATGCCTGCGTCCTCGGACTTGGACGACCCGTTCGGATTCTTGCGGGCCTTGAGCGCGCCGGTCAGCCGGTTGGCGACATCGGTGAGCGGCTCGTCCGTGCCGTCGGAGAGCACCCCCACGTTCTCGCGCATGTAGCCGCCGAGCCAGGGAGCGGAGGAGAACTGCACTCGGTGTGTCACCTCGTGCAGGCACACCCACAGCCGGAAGTCGCTCGGCGAGACACGAAGCGCCCGCTCGACGGCAATCACGTTGGGCGCGACCAGGAGGAGCGTTCCGTTCTCGCCGGTGAACGGGTCGTACTGTCCGAGAATGGCGCTGGAGAGGAACGCCAGCATCGCTCCGGCCTGCAGCCCGGCCGGCTTTCCGCCGAGCAGACCCGACGGCGGCGTACCGTCGTCGTCTCCGGTCAGGTGCTTCATCGACGACGCAGCCGCGGCGATCCAGCGGGCGCGATCGACCACCTGGGCGTCGGGCACGGGGAGTCCGTCGGCCAGACCGGTGGTCTCGCGAACCGGCCCCTCGGCCCGAATAGATGCGGCGGCAAGCTCTTCCACGGCTGCAGCGGCGGTGTAGCGAGAGGTGGCCGGGCCCTTGCGGACCAGCTTCGCTCCGGTCTTGGCCGCAACGGACCAGTCGACGGCTCCGGCGAAACCGGAGGTGGCCGCACTGTCGTCGGCTTTCGTAGCTGCGTCCGTGTTCACTGGCAACCACACAATCTCAGGGTCGATGCGACGGCATCGAGGGCGGGGCGACTGACGTCGGGCGGCCGGTCGTTGGACATCAGGGCGAAGGTCAGGATTCGGCCGTCGACGTCGACGACATATCCCGCCAGAGCGCTTGCAGCAGAAAGGGTTCCGGTCTTGGCTCGAACCCACCCCGCTCCGGTTCGGTTTCCCGAGGCATATCGATCCGTCAGAGTTCCGGTGGCACCGGCAACGGGAAGGTAATCGAGCATCGGACGCAGCGCAGGCTGCTCGGTTCCGGCTGCCGACGTCAACACCTGATCGAGCAGCCTGGCCGGAATCCTGCCGTCGACCGACAGCCCGCTGGCGTCCTCGAGCGTGAGTCCGGTCATGTCGAAACCTGCGGCGTACAGGGTCTGCCCGATCGCTGCCGTTGCACCGGAAAAGCTTGCGGCCGTGTTCATCTCGAGTGACAGTTCGCGTCCGATGGCCTCGGCGAGGACGTTGTCGGAGCGATAGATCATCTGCTGCAGGCGGTTTCGCAGCGGCGCGGATTCGACGGATGCGATCTGATCGGCCCCGTCGGCGGCCTTGCCGGTCGTCACCGCCGCCGGGTCGACGCCCAGCCCTGCGGCCAGTGCGCGGCCCGCGTCCAGTGCCGGGGTGGTGCTGCGTGGGGACTCGTCGACCAGTGGGTTCGATCGTCCGCCGTCGAGCATGATCGGTTCGATCGGCGTGATCGAACCAGCGGCGATGTCGGCGGGAAACCAGCCCTGCGCCATCGTGTCACCGGAATAGATCGAGGTGTCGACGGCGATGCTGCGCACCACCGTTCCGCTGCGCCGAATCTGCTCGACCAGGTCGTCGATGCGCGCCGCGCCGGGATAGAACCCGTCGGTGCCCACCGGCAGCGCGGTGAGGGTGGGGTCGCCGCCCGCGATCAGCACGATGTCGCCCTCGCCACTGCCCTGGACCACGCGAGTGGTGACACGATGATCCGCCGGGAGCCCGAGCATCGCAGCCGCCGCGGTGAGCACCTTGGTGGTCGAGGCAGGTGTCATCGGGGTGTCGGGGTTCTGGGACCAGAGCACCTGCCCGGTCTGCGCGTCGGCGACGGTTCCGGTGAAAGTGCCGAGGGCTGGATCGTCGACCACCTGGGCCAGCGCCGCTGCCAGACCTGCAGCGTTCGGCATCGGTGCCGATTCCGGGAACGGGGTGATCAGCGGGTTGGGCAGCACTGTCTCGGGCGGAGGTTCGATTGCAGTCTCGGCACCGTCGGACACCGACGGCAGCACCAGGGCGGCGGTCGTCGCAGCGAGGATCACCACGAACAGCGCACACAGCGTCAGGATCACGCGCTTCTTCCTGCGCCGTCGACCCGCTGTGGGGCCGAGGAACCGCCGTGTCAGCCCCGCCACCGTTCCTCCGTAACTGCCGTGGTCGTACCCATGATCGTCCAGTCAACAGTATCCTCGGGTCCGGTAGCCTTGCGCCGCCACCATCGACACATTCCCAACGACTCGAGCCGTTCCGGCTCGACGACAACAGTGAGGACTGCACGTGCCGTTCGACGTCACCATCGAGATCCCCAAGGGGCAGCGCAACAAATACGAGGTAGACCACGTCACCGGACGTGTTCGCCTCGATCGCTACCTCTACACCGCGATGGCGTATCCAGCCGATTACGGCTTCATCGAGAACACGCTCGGCGAGGACGGCGACCCGCTCGACGCACTGGTGCTGCTGCCCGAGTCGGTGTTCCCCGGCGTCATCGTCGAGGCCCGCCCCGTGGCGATGTTCAAGATGGTCGACGAGGCCGGCGGCGACGACAAGGTGCTGTGCGTTCCGGCCGGTGACACTCGCTGGGATCACATCCAGGACCTGAGCGACGTCTCGACGTTCGAGCTCGATGCGATCAAGCATTTCTTCGTCCATTACAAGGATCTCGAACCCAACAAGCACGTCACCGGGGCAGACTGGGTGGGGCGCGCAGAGGCAGAGGCCGAAATCGCTGCATCATTCAAGCGCTTGGCGGACAATCCGGGTCACTGATCGTTTCGGCACCACACACCTCGTCTCGGCCGTGGGCCGACGAAACATAGTTTGGGGAGACGTATGACCGACAGCACTTCCAACGGTGATCGGCGCAATCTCGATTCGCGACCGATTTCGGATCCGACTCAGTTTCCCGATCTGCCGGTGACGGTCGTCCTCGACCGGATCCCGGTGCCGATCCTCGCGGTCGACCCCACCGGTGCCATCGTGTTCGCGAACGAGGCCTTCGACGATCTGTTCGGTCTCGACCGCACCGAGCGGGAGGACTTCCACCTGCACGACATCTTCCCCGACCGGGCTCCGGAGGGTGTCAACGTCGCCGACATGTTCCTCACGACGGTGGCCACCCGCGCGGATTCTCTGTGGCGGATGACCGACAAGACCGGCGATATCGTGCAGGTGCGCGCCAGCAAGTCGATCCTGCGCCGTACCGAGGACACCATCGTTCTCGTCGCGTTGGAGGACTTCACCGATCAGCTGTGGAACGACCCCAAGAGCGCCTTGCGCTGACGCACGGAACACGTTCTTCCCCGAACGACGAACGGTGTACGCCGGCGGATCATTCGCCGGAGTACACCGTTGCTCTGTTTCCGCCCGCGTGCTTGGACTCGTACATCGCCGTGTCGGCGTCGAGCAGCACGTTGTGGACCAGATCGGCACTGCCACCGGACTCGGTGGCGGTGGACCATCGACTGCCGTCGAGCAGGGCCACCCCGACACTGACCGTCACCGGCACGTCGTCGGCTGGGTCGTGAATCGACTCGAGGATCTCGTGGGCGATCCGGTGCGCGGCGGCATCGTCGACCGGTAGCGCGATGGTGAACTCCTCGCCGCCGGTGCGTGCCACGCACGGCCGCGTGCCCGTGACCGCCGTCAGCCTGCGGGCCGTCCGGCGCAACACTCGGTCCCCCACCGCATGACCGTAGGTGTCGTTGACGCGCTTGAACTGGTCCAGATCGACCACCATCAGTGCGACGGAACGGTGCTCGTCCAGCGAGTTCATCATGCGTTGGAGCCGCAATTCCAGGCCGCGTCTGTTGAGCAGTCCGGTCAGCGAGTCCGTATTGGCGAGATCGAGTTGGCGCTGGATCACTGCGCGGAACGCGAGTACCGAGTTGACCACCAGAACCGTCACGAGGGTGCGGGCGAGGATCGACGCCGGATCCTCCGGCCGCTCGACCAGGGCGAGTACTGCGAGTAGCAGAATGACCGCGTTGACGAATGCCGTGTGGAACTTGAGCACGGTTCGCCGCGAGAAGTACGCGATGTAGGTCCCGATCACGGCGAACAGGGCAGCGCCGTACAGCGCGAGATCACGGTCGTCGAAGGTCAGCAGCATCGTCGACACGCCCACGTCGGCGTACACGACGAACCATCCCGGCATGTGGGAGGCGTCCGCCGAGCGCAGCCACCACCATGCCCCTACCGGGAGAGTCGACAGCAAGACCATCAGGCACACGACAACAGCCGTCGGTCCAACGGGACCGTCCGAGGACAGCATCGCTATCGCCCCGATGAGACCGAACGAGGGCACCAGCACGGCGATTCCTCGCGCCACCCGGCGTTCGAGTCGTACCGAGTTCCGACGGGTCCCGGCATCGGACGCGAGCAACGGCTTGTCACGACCGATCGGCACAGCATCCCCTCCGTCCGCGCTTGCTCTACGAGCGACTGCGCACTGCCTCGATCGCCCCGATCGTGGATCGCCCGCCGATCAGACGCTACCTGCGCGACGGTCGGGCAGGTCCGGCCTGATGGTTTCGTAATCGGTCAAGAAACGATCGAGCAACGTCACGAGCGATTCTCGGTCCTGCCGTGTCCACCCCTCGATCACCCGTCCGAGATTGTCGGTTCGTCGTTGCTGGATCGCCGCCGCTGCTTCCTGACCCGACGCGGTCACCGCGAGCACGAACGCTCGACCGTCACGTTTGTCGGGCAGCCGCTCGACGTGCCCCCGTTCGACCAGCTGAGCCACCTGCCTGCTCACCGTCGACGGATCGGAATTCACCATGGCGGCGAGTTCACTCGACCGCATCGGTCCGTCGCGCAGGAGCCGGAACAAGCATACGTACGCGGCACCGTCGACACCGCCCGAGGACGAGATCGCAGCGATGTTGCGCTCACGCAGGCGTTGCAGCCGAACCAGCTGCGTGCCCAGCTCCTCGGCGAACTCGACCACGTCAGTTACCGGTGAACTGCGCCGGTCGCTTCTCGAACACCGAGGTGATCGCCTCGGTGAGGTCGTGCGAGGCGAGGAAGGCGGCGTTCCAGGCCGCGACGTAGCGCAGGGAATCGTCGACGCTGGAGGATCGGGAATGATCCAGCACGGTCTTGATGCCCTGCACCACCAGGGGCGGATTGGCGGCGATGGCGGCGGCGCATTCGCGAGCAGCGGCCAGGGCAGCATCGTGGTCCTCGAACACGTCGTTGACCAGGCCGATCTTCTCGGCGCGCGCGGCGTCGATGTCCTTGCCCGTCAGCGCCAGCTCACGCATGTGCCCATCGCCGATGATCGCGGGCAGTCGAGCCAACGACCCCATGTCCGCGACGATCGCGACCCGCACCTCACGCACGCTGAACTTCGCGTCGGCACTGGCGTAGCGCACGTCCGCGGCGGTGATGAGGTCGACGCCACCGCCGATGCACCAGCCCTGCACGGCCGCGACGACGGGCTTGCGGCAGTCCGCCACGGCGTTGATGGCCTTCTGCATCGTCTTGATTGTGTCGTGGAACGTCGTTCGGGGACCGGCCAGTGCCTTGTCTGCCATGAGCGGACCGAAGGTTCCTGCCATCGCGGCGAGGTCGAGTCCGTAGGTGAAGTTCTTGCCCGAGCCCGCGAGCACGACTGCACGAACCTCGGGATCGGCGTCGAGCTGAGCGAACAGCTCGGGGCTCTCGCTCCAGAAGTCCGGGCCCATGGCATTGCCCTTGCCCGGTCCGAGGAGGGTCACTTGCGCGATGTGGTCGGCGATCTCCACGGAGAAGGCTTTCCAGGTTCGTTCCGTCATGCCTGCGAGCCTAGCGGCAGAGTCGCCCATCCCCGCACCGCATGTTACGGCGCGTAACGTCTGCGCTAAGTCCCTGCTCAGCTCTGGTGCATACGCCGAATGAGGCTCACCATCTATCCATGCTGATGCATCAGGGACTCGGCCTGGAGACGTTCAACGATCTGCCGCGCCGCAAGGCGGTGCATGCGTTGTACGAGTGTTGTTGCTCGGTGGCGTGGGCGTCGAGGGTGGCGGACGGCCGCAGGTATCGCTCACGGGCAGAGCTGTTCTCGGCAGCCGACGCGGAACTGGCGGAGCTGTCGGACGGCGACATGGACATGTTGGCCGCAACGCGTCCCGAGCCGAGCAAGGTGTGCGCAGCCATCAACGCCGATACGCGAGGCGCTCTGGTGACCGCGGCGCGCGCGTACTGCGAGCGATTCGGCTATCCGTACATCTGGAGCGGGTTGTTCGAGCCCGAGGGCTTCGAGCCGCGCGACATCCTGGTGGATCTGGGCCATCGACTCGACAACGACGATCGGACCGAACGCAAGATCATGCGCGACGAGCTGGCGAAGATCAACCACATTCGATTGGATCGCCTGCTCGGGCCCGAGGGCGGCTGGCCGCAGTACTGACCTGTTCGCCGAGTACGGACGGGCCGCCGACCCGGGATCAGCCGAACAGACCGACGACGCGACCGATCAGTCCACCGGCGATCAGGATCGCCAGCAACGCCGCCACACCGATGATGAGGATCGGCATGACACGGCTGCGCTGCGGCGGTTCGTGATTGGGGCCGCCGACTCCCGTTTCGGCGGGCGGGGTGTCTCCTGGCGTGACACTGCCACCGGCTTCGAGTCCTGCGGTGACGTCGGGATCGGGATTCTGAGCATTCATCTGTCCCGGTTACC
This sequence comes from Rhodococcus sp. EPR-147, assembly GCF_001647185.1. Lineage (NCBI taxonomy): Bacteria > Bacillati > Actinomycetota > Actinomycetes > Mycobacteriales > Nocardiaceae > Rhodococcus > Rhodococcus sp. EPR-147. Next base: position 240 of record NZ_LVCU01000515.1, on the reverse strand, counting down.
CGGTGCCGTGTCCCTCAATCGAGATGTGCCCTAGCTATCGCTCCCGCGAACAGTTCGGAGACCGCGTCGGCGATGACTCCCTCGTCGATTTCCTCCGGATCCACCGAATGTTCGACGGCCAATCCGGAGATCAAGGCCGCCAGTGACGTCGCGAGGCGTCGGGCATCGAATTTCTTGCCGACTCCCCAGTCGTCCGCTCGCTCGGCGATGAGGCGTTCGAGCTCGCGCCGGAGTGCTCGA
>NZ_LVCU01000514.1:0-12410 GCF_001647185.1 Rhodococcus sp. EPR-147 | reverse complement strand
GACCACCCACGACGCGATCTCTCCGCCGCCCGCTCCGGCGGCCGCGCCGGGGTCCAGATCGGAAATGTGAGCCAGTACGCGGGCCGCGAGGTCGAGGGACCGCCTGGCCAGCAGCTCGGCGAACAGCGCTTGCTTGGACTCGAAATTGGAGTAGACGGCTCCCTTGGTGAAGCCGGCGCGGTCTGCGATGTCGGTGAGTTTGGCTGCGGCATAGCCATTTTCGGTGAACTCGTCCGCTGCGGCGGCGAGCAGTCGATCTCGAACGTCGGCACGCTGCGGTCGTCGCTGCGACTGTGTCGACCCCCACTTTTCTTGCTCGTCGGCATTCACGATACCTAGAGTATTGAATACCTCGGGTATCGACAAGATTCAGGAGTCACCCATGCGCAAGATGTCACTGCTCGCCGCCGCGGTGCTGATACTTCAGCTCGGCTTCATCCTCAGCTACGTCTCGGCGTTTCATCAGCCGACTCCGCATGCGATCCCCATCGCGGTGGTGACCGAAGCCGGTCTCCCCGAGGGGCTGGACCAGCAGACGACCGATCGCCTGAACGCCATCGACGGCGCCCCGCTCGAGGCACGCACCGCGGCCGATACCGCCGAGGTCCGTTCACTGCTCCGCGACAGGGAAGTCATCGGGGCCTATGTCGTCGGCGCGAACGGGACGGACACGCTCATCACCGCCAGCGCAGCAGGCAGCTCCGAAGCCACCGCGCTGCAATCGATCTTCACCGAGGTCGACGCCGCCCAGGGCCGCCAGTTCGTGGTGCGCGACGAGATCCCGGTCGGTGTGCACGACAACCGAGGGTTGTCCGGTTTCTATCTCTCGGTCGGGTGGGTCGTCGGCGGCTACCTTCTGGCTGCCGCATTCGGACTGTTGATCGGGGCACCGACCTCGCGCCGCGAAACCTGGATGCACGTCGGCATTCTCGCGGTGTACTCCCTCGCTTCCGGCACTCTCGGCGCATTCCTCACCACCCATGTACTGGAAACCTTTGCCGGCCATTGGTTTCCACTGACCCTGCTGGGCACCGGGGTCGTCTTCGCCACCGGACTGTTCACCATGGGCCTGCGCGCCCTGATCGGTGTCGCGGCGGTGCCCGCCGCCATCGCGCTGTTCGTCATTCTCGGAAACCCCAGTGCAGGAGGCGCTTTCGGGTCCGATGTACTGCCGTCGCTCTACGCCTCGATCGGTCGGTGGATCACCCCTGGCATCGGCACCGAGGGCGTACGCAGCATCGTGTACTTCTCCGGCACCGGACTGGGGCAACCCGCACTCGGCCTGACGCTCTACATCGTGATCGGCGCGCTACTGATGGTCGCGGCGGCTCTGCGGCGTCGGTCTGCACACAACCCGATGAGCTCACGCGAGACCAGTAAAGTGTGATCCCATGACCTCCACCTTCCCGCTGCCTCTGCCCGATCTCGCTGTCCGCACTCTCGGAGGCGCAGTCGTGTGGGCGAACGACGAGACGTTCGCGGAGAAGGAGAATCTCGTCAGTCCCGGCAAGGCCGACTATTCGACCGCGACGTTCGGGCACAAGGGTCAGATCTACGACGGGTGGGAGACGCGTCGGCGACGCGAGGCAGGCTACGACGAGGCCATCGTGCGTCTCGGCGCACCGGGCGTCGTCTCGGCAATCGTCGTCGACACCTCGTGGTTCACCGGAAACTACCCGCCGGAGATTTCGGTCGAGGCCGCCGAGGTGCAGGGCTTCCCGTCCCCGGACGAGCTGCGCACGCAGACCGAGTGGACCACCATCGTCGCGCGCAGCCCGGTCGACGGCGACAGCGAGAACAGGTTCGCCGTCGCCTCCGACGCGCGGTGGACGCACGTGAAACTGTCGATCTACCCGGACGGCGGCGTGGCGCGGTTGCGGGTACTGGGCCGCGGCAAGCCCGATCCCGAGTTCCTCGCGGCCGGGCCGGTCGACCTGGCAGCGCTCGAGAACGGTGCCTACGTCTCGGCGTGCTCCAACATGTTCTACAGCTCCCCCAACAATCTGCTGTTCCCCGGCCCGCCGCGGTCGATGGGTGAGGGTTGGGAGACCTCGCGTCGACGCAACGACGCGAACGACTGGGTTCAGGTACAGCTGGCAGGCAGCGGGCTCGTTCGTCTTGCCGAGCTCGACACCACCTGCTTTCTCGGCAACGCCCCGGGCGCGGCGTCGCTGCGCGGACGGCTCGGTGAGGGCGAGTGGATCGAGCTGTTGCCGCGAACGACGTTGCAGCCCGACACCCGTCATCGCTTCGTACTCGATCACGAGACCCCGGTCTCGGAGGTTCGGATGGACATCTTCCCGGACGGTGGCATGGCGCGACTGAGACTGTTCGGTGATCTGGACACGGGAGTGGAGCCTGCAGGAACGACCCAGGAATAGAGCGGCGTAAACGGTCGCGGGGCAATAGGGTTGGTTCATGTCCCGGCTACTTCATCCGAATGCAGCCCATGTTGCCGACACGCTGATTTCACGTGGTCATCACGGGGTGGTGGTCAGCAGTCCGGAGGGCACGCACACTGCCGCCGATGCTGCTGCCGCCCTCGGTGTCGACGTGGGCGCGATCGTGAAGTCGATGGTGTTTCTACTGGGCGACGAGCCGGTGCTGCTGCTCGTCTCCGGTGCCCACAACGTTCATCTCGAGCACACCGGCGAGCGTCTCGGCGGCGTGTTGACGCGCGCGCCTCTGGACACGGCCAAGCATGCCACCGGCCAGCCGATCGGTGGGATCGCCCCGGTCGGCCACCCCACCAACCTCGATACGTTCGTCGACCAGGATCTGGCCGGCTACTCCGAGGTGTGGGCGGCCGCCGGCCACACCAACACGATCTTCAGGTCCACGTTCACCGAGTTGGTGCGCATCACTGCGGGTCTGGCGATCGACGTCACCTGACCGCCGCGCACGTCCCGAGGACGCGAATCCTCAGGACGCGAGAGTCGGGGCGATCGGTGCGCCGAGGACCGCGTCGACGACGTCGATGTCGAGTCGAGTCCCGCGGGATTCCAGCAGCGGCAGTACGCCGTTGTTGATGAGAACCGACTGGCGAGCGACGTCGCCGAGCGCTGTCAACGTCACGCCGTCGGCCACCTCGGCCGCGGTGACATCGGAGATCAAACTGGCCAGTCCTGCCGGTGTTCCGACGTAACGGATCGACGACGGGCTGCTCGGCGCATCCAGTGCGGCGAATTCCCGACGGGCCGTCCGGGCATCGGCCGCGATGTGGATCTCCAGGTCGAGAAACACTGCCGTGCTGTCGGCAGATTCGCCGCGGTCGACTGCCTCGGCGCGGAGCCGCGCGCGTTGCTGCTGGGATTCCCGCAGGTCGGAGGCCTGGATTCGGACCACATCCGTTTCGGGAGCGGCGGTCAGTTCGGTCCAGCCCGCAGTGAATTCGACGGCGACGCGGGTGAAGTTGTGCGACATGAGTGGTGGTCCTGATTCTTCAGACGGTGGCATTCGGTCGGAGCGGAGCCGAACTCGAACACGACCCGGACGCAGTGCGGCACAGATCCACATATCTGTTGCACCAGTGGCGGTTGCCCGTCCACACGACACTCACGGTCATGACGCCATGCTAACCGTCTGCGGGGGTGCACGGGGATCCAACCCCGGCGGTGCTGAGCCCACCCACCCCGTCCACCCGGCCGGCCAGCTCGGGAAAGGGTCGCGGGTCGGGTACGGGGTTCCACCAGCCGGCGTCCTCCGCGTAGTGCCAGTTCGATCCCGATTCGACCAGGGCGGCGAGTGCGTCGACGAGTCGGTCCACATCGGCCGACGAGCTGCCGAGGCCGATGCTGGCCCGCACCGCTCCGGCCGCATGCCCCAGCCTGCTCAGCAGTGGGTGCGCGCAGAACTTCCCGTCCCGCACGCCGATTCCGTGTTCGGCGGAGAGGTACGCGGCGACCTCACCGGGGTCGCGTCCGGCGACGGTGAAGGTGACGATGCCGACGCTGTCGGTCGCGTCGGCCCACACCTCCAGCTGCTCGACGCCGTCCAGTGCGGCCAGCCCGTCGCGCAGTCGGGACGACAGTTCGCGCTCGTGCGCCTGCAGCTCGGCATCGTCGAATCCGGCAATGGCCTCGCAGGCCGCGGCCAATGCGGCAACCCCGAGCACGTTGGGGGTGCCCGCCTCGTGCCGCTGCGGCGCCGGAGCCCAATCGGTGTGGTCGATGCCCACGCTCCGTACCGCGCCACCGCCGGCCAGGTGTGGCTCACCGAGGTCGAGCCAATCATGCCTGCCCACAAGCACTCCCGCGCCGAACGGGGCGTAGAGCTTGTGTCCGGAGAAGGCGAGGTAGTCCACCCCGAGTGCGGCGATGTCGACCCGCCGATGCGGAACCAGCTGGGCACCGTCCACCGCGATGCGTGCGCCGTGCCGATGCGCCAGTGCCGCGAGTTCCGCGATCGGCAGAACTTCTCCGGTGACGTTCGATGCGCCCGTGATCGCAAGCAGAGCAGCAGGTTTCGCGGCGAGCTCGGCGTCGAGGCGGGCGATGGTCTCGGCCAGGGTCGACGCAGCCACCACCACTCGTCGGTCACGCCACGGCAGCAGGTTCGCGTGGTGTTCGATGTCGAGCACCACGGTCTCACCCGGCACACATGCGGCCAGCAGGTTCAGCGAGTCGGTGGTGTTCCGAGTGAACACCACCACCGAATCCGACTGCGCACCAATGAAATCGGCGACCGTCACCCGCGCCTTCTCGTACGCTGCCGTGCAGACCCGTGAGGCGTACCCGGCACCGCGATGAACACTGGAGTAGAACGGCAGCAGTTCCGCGATCCGATCGGTCACCGCCGCCAAAGCCGGTGCGCTGGCAGCGTAGTCGAAATTGGCGTAGGTGCAGGTGCCGCCCTGCACCAGAGGTACCTGCAGATCCGTGCCCGAAACAGGGGCAAAAGGAGCACAGGGACGGGAAAGTACAGATGTCATGACAGATCAAGCCCTCACGTTCGAGGGACCCGCAACCGAAGGATGTGGTGAACGAGTCCGCGCTTGCCGCGCCGGTTTTCCGACATCAGCCTGGTCGTCACCCGGAGCACCCCACCGCGGAGGAGGGTTGCCGACCAGCGAGCCGGGGCTTGACGCTGGTACTCGTGACCGTGGAGAAGACACTGGCAAAACCACTGCGGTTTTGTCAAGCCGGAACTCACGCGTGGGCAGCAGTAGGATTCCCGCGGTGGGAAGGAGCGCTCGTTCACCTGCTGGCAAACAGAACGTGAGATAACCAACGGCGCTGCTCTCTCAGCAGAACAGAGTCCCAGCACCACAGAGTCACTTGCCAACGAACGAGAAGGACGCCCGGTTGTCTGTGCATCAAGAGAACGATCTGCCGGGTTCGAGCGCGGACACCGCGCCTGCACCGGCGGCGTTTCTTCGCTCGTCGCTCGCCCCCCCTGCCCGGACTCTCATCGACGTTCTCCGTGATACCGCTCATCGTTTTCCCGACGCCCCCGCCATCGACGACGGTGCCGTCTCGGTCAGTTACGCCGAGTTGTTGGACGACATCGCCGAGGGCGCCCAGTGGCTCGCCGATGCCGGTGTCAGGCGCGGTGATCGCGTCGGCATCCGCATGCCGTCGGGTTCCTTCTCCCTTTATGTCGCGATCCTGTCCATCCTCGCGGTCGGTGCCGCGTACGTGCCGGTGGACGCGGACGATCCCGAGGAGCGGGCCGAGTTGGTCTTCGGTGAGGCGAAGGTGACGGCCATCGTCACTGCGGGCGGCATCGCCGCCGGTACTGCTCCCAAGCAAGACGGCCTTCCCGAGACCGACCCACTGCCGCCGACTCCCGAGGACGACGCGTGGGTCATCTTCACCTCCGGTTCGACGGGCACGCCCAAGGGTGTCGCGGTCAGTCATCGCAATGCGGCGGCGTTCGTCGACGCCGAGGCCCGCATGTTTTTGCAGAAGGATCCACTCGGCCCGGGTGATCGGGTGCTGGCCGGTCTGTCGGTGGCGTTCGACGCGTCGTGCGAGGAGATGTGGCTGGCGTGGCGGCACGGTGCGTGTCTGGTTCCGGCACCCAGGTCGTTGGTGCGGTCCGGTTTCGATCTGGGCCCGTGGCTCGTCTCCCGCGACATCAGTGTCGTCTCGACGGTGCCCACCCTCGCGTCGCTCTGGCCCGCGGTGGCTCTGGAGGCGGTGCGGTTGCTCATCTTCGGCGGAGAGGCGTGCCCGCCGGAACTGGCCGAGCGGCTCGCCGTCGAAGGCCGTGAGGTCTGGAACACGTACGGCCCCACCGAGGCGACGGTCGTCGCGTGCGCGGCGATCATGGACGGGAAGGGGCCCGTCCGCATCGGATTGCCGTTGGACGGCTGGGACCTGGCCGTGGTCGACGCTTCGGGCACCCCGGTGCAGGTCGGCGAAGTCGGTGAGTTGGTCATCGGCGGCGTCGGACTCGCTCGGTATCTCGATCCGGCCAAGGACGCCGAGAAGTACGCGCCCATGCCCTCTCTGGGATGGGACCGGGCGTACCGCAGCGGCGATCTGGTCAAGCTCGAGCTCGAAGGTCTGCTGTTCCAGGGCCGCGCGGACGATCAGGTCAAGCTCGGCGGTCGACGCATCGAGCTCGGCGAGATAGACAATGCGCTGCAAGCACTTCCGGGAGTCGGCGGCGCGGCGGCCGCCATCCGCAAGACGGCCGCCGGCAACTCGGTGCTCGTCGGATACCTCGCCAGCACCAACCCCGATTTCGACCTCGAAGCCGCTCGCGAATTGCTGGCCGAACAGTTGCCTGCAGCGCTGGTCCCCCGGCTCGCGCTGGTGGACGAGATGCCGACGCGCACTTCGGGCAAGGTCGACCGCAACGCGCTGCCGTGGCCCCTCCCCGGTATGGCGGGCGCGTCTGCGCTCGGCGGTACGGCGGGGTGGGTGGCCGAATTGTGGACCAACATCCTCGGCGCGCAGGTTTCCGACGAGAACGCCGATTTCTTCGCCAACGGCGGCGGTTCGCTGTCGGCCGCTCAGTTGGTGACGGCGTTGCGCGAACGGTTCCCCGAGATCACCGTCGCGCAGCTCTACGACCACCCACGGCTGGGTTCACTGGCGCAGTATCTCGACGATCTGAAGCCTGTCGTCGAGGCCGTTCCTCGTGACGTGGCACCGACGTCCCGTACCGCGCAGTGGGCTCAGATCGCGGCAACGGTTCCGTTGACCACCCTGACCGGATTGCAGTGGGTCACCTGGCTCGGACTGCTGTTCAACGTCATGTCCTGGTTCGGCGACGTGCCCTGGGCTCCGACGCTGTCGTGGTGGTGGGTACTCGTGGCGTTCGTCCTGTTCATCACTCCGGTCGGCCGGATGGCGATCGCGGTGATCGGATCTCGCATCCTGCTGGCCGGGCTGAAACCCGGCGCGTATCGACGCGGCGGGAGCATGCACATCAGGCTGTGGGCAGCAACGAGATTGACCGATGCCAGTGGTGCGTCGAACCTTTCGGGTGCACCGTGGATGGTCTACTACGCGCGCGCTCTGGGTGCCAAGATCGGCAAGGGTGTCGACCTGCACACGATGCCGCCGGTCACCGGCATGCTCGAGCTGGGCGACGGCTGTTCCATCGAGCCCGAGGTGGATCTGTCCGGGCATTGGATCGACGGAGATCTCGTCTACATCGGCGGCGTCGAGATCGGCGCCGGTGCCACCGTCGGCGCCCGCTCGCCGCTCTTGCCCGGCACCAAGGTCGGCAAGAACGCTGTCGTCACGGCAGGCTCCGCCGTCGTCGGACGGGTGAAGGCCGGTCAGATGTGGTCCGGTTCGCCGGCTCAGAAGGTCGGCAAGGCCGATCATCCGTGGCCCGCGGAAACGCCACCGCGCGCGACCAAATGGGTGTTCGCGTACGGCGTCGCGTCGCTGTTCCTGTCCGGCATGGCACTGTTCTCGATCGGCGTCAGCCTGGTGCTGATGGGCTGGTGGATTCACACCGCGGACTCCGTGTTCGACGCCTTCGAACGTGGTCTGGTGATGTTGCCCGTCGCGACGATGGTGTCGTTGGCGGTGTTCGCGGTGATCACCGTCGTCGCGGTGCGATTGCTCAGCATCGGTCTCGTCGGCGGCTACCACCCCGTGCGCAGCCGTATCGGCTGGCAGGTCTGGGCCACCGAACGGTTGATGGACTCCGCGCGCACCTTCCTGTTCCCGCTCTACGCGTCACTGTTGACGCCGCATTGGCTGCGGCTCCTCGGCGCGAAGATCGGCAAGGACGTCGAAGCGTCGACGGTGCTGATGATCCCCAAGTTCACCACCGTCGCCGACGGCGCGTTCCTCGCCGACGACACGATGGTCGCCAGCTACGAACTCGGCGGCGGCTGGATGCATCTGGGCGACGCCAAGGTCGGCAAGCGGGCGTTCCTCGGCAACTCCGGCATGACCGGGCCCGGACGAACCGTTCCCAAGAACGGCCTGGTCGCGGTGCTGTCCGCGACGCCGGACAAGGCGAAGTCCGGCTCGTCGTGGCTCGGCAGTCCGCCGGTGCGGCTGCGTCGGGCCCCCGGTAGTGCGGATTCGTCGCGCACGTTCGATCCGCCCCGCAAGCTCAAGGTCGCCCGGTCGTTCGTCGAGACGTGCCGGTTGATTCCCGTCGTCGTGACGTTCGGCATCGGACTCGGAGTGCTGTTCTCGCTCACCGCCATCGCCGACTCCGTCGGGTACTGGTTGGCTGCATTGCTCAGTGGCGTCGTCCTGCTGGTCGCCGGTTTCGTGGCTGCTGCGGTATCGGCGTTGGCGAAGTGGTTGTGGGTGGGCCGGATCGGCAAGACCGATCACCCGCTGTGGAGTTCGTTCGTGTGGCGCAACGAGGTGGCAGACACGTTCGTCGAGACCGTTGCCGCACCCTGGTTCGCGCGCGCCGCCGAGGGCACCGCGGTACTGAACATGTGGTTGCGGTGGCTCGGTGCGGATATCGGCCGCGGCGTCTGGTGTGAGACGTACTGGCTTCCCGAGGCCGATCTGGTGACGTTGGCCGACGGTGCGACGGTCAACCGAGGGTGCGTTGTGCAGACGCACCTGTTCCATGATCGGATCATGTCCATGGACACGGTCGATCTCGGCAGAGGCGCAACACTGGGACCACACTGTGTCGCGCTGCCTGCATCGGGTATAGGTGATGGTGCGACGGTGGGGCCTGCCTCTCTGGTGATGCGCGGCGATACGGTTCCCGCGCATACTCGTTGGCAGGGCAATCCGATCGCGCCGTGGGCCAAGGGTGATCCCTTTCCGCGTATTCGCGACGACCGAAACGAGGGGTGAGCTACCGTGCCGGACAGGCTCGTGGCACCGGTGTTCGACGTCGACTCCAGTGACAATCCGATCGATACGTATCTCCCCCAGAACGGCAACCGCGGCTATCGCGTCTCGCGCTACGAACTCGACCTCGAGTACAAGGTAGAGAGCAACCGGCTGGCGGGTAAGGCGAAGATCACCGCGGTCACCACTGCGACGGTGTCGAAGTTCGCGCTCGATCTCGGCCCGGCGATGAACGTGTCGAAGGTGTCGGTCAACGGATCGCGTTCGGTGAAGTTCAGCCACCAGCGCGGCAAGCTGAAGATCACGCCCGCCAAGCCCATCGCGTCGGGTGCGGCACTGGTGGTGACGGTCGCGTACGGCGGAACCCCGAAGCCCATCAACGGTTTGTGGGGTGAGGTCGGCTGGGAGGAGCTCACCGAGGGCTCGCTCGTCGCCAGCCAACCCAACGGCGCTGCGTCGTGGTTTCCGTGCGACGACCATCCGGTGTCCAAGGCCAGCTACGGCATCACCATCACCACCGATTCCCCGTACTACGCGGTGGCCAACGGAACGTTGGTGCGCAAGCAGACTCGCGCCAGCCGCACCACGTGGGTGTACGAGCAGCCCGAGCCGATGGCCAGCTACCTCGCCACCATCCAGATCGGTCCGTACGAGCATCGCATCGTCAGCCCGGGGCCGGTGCCGATGAAGGCGATCACTCCGCCGCGCCTGCGAGCGCAGTTCGATCACGACTTCGGTCGTCAACCGCAGATGATGGACACATTCGTACGGCTCTACGGCCCTTACCCTTTCGCGTCGTACACCGTGGTGGTGACCGACGACGACCTCGAGATTCCGATCGAGGCGCAGGGGTTGTCGATCTTCGGTGCCAACCACTGTTCCGGCTCCCGGTACTACGAGCGTCTGGTGGCGCACGAGCTGGCGCACCAGTGGTTCGGCAATTCGCTCACCCTCGGCAAGTGGGCCGACATCTGGCTGCACGAGGGATTCGCGTGCTACTCGGAGTGGATCTGGGCCGAGAACTCCGGCGGCGCAACGGCTCACGACAAGGCCAAGCGGGCGCACACCATTCAGCGCGGATTGGCGATGGACCTGCAACTCACCGACCCGGGGCCCGAGCGCATCTTCGACGACCGCGTTTACAAACGCGGCGCACTGGCACTGCATGCAGTGCGACGCACCATCGGCGACGAGCGATTCTTCGGACTGATCCAGGAATGGACCTCCAAGTACCGCTACTCGACGGTCGCAACGGCGGACTTCACCGACCTCGCCTCCCGCTTCGGTTGCCCCCGAAATCTGTGGGACGCATGGCTGGTGGCCAAGCAACTTCCGTCGTTGCCGTAGCTCCCGCGGGCAATCGGCTCCCCAGTTTCGGATATCAGCCTGCAATCGGAGGCCTGAATCCAAGTCTGGGGAGCCGATCCTCCGGTCAGACCCGCCGACGCCGCTTCTGCGCGTAGCCGATGGTCAAGAAGCCCGCCGACATCAACGCGAAAAGATTGATCGGCGACGCGATCGCACGGCCGACACTCGAATCGAGTGCCACGACCTGAAACAGCACCCAACACACGATGACGCCCAGCACCGCGAAAATCGGCCAGGGTCCGGAGTAGTTGTACTTCATGCTCGCTCCCGTCGGACGAGGGATGTGCCCGCTCCACGGTACCCACCGCATCGGCTGTGTCAGCGAACTCCGATTGACAACACCAAGCCGGCCACGGCGTAGCCGTACAGCGCTACCGTTGCCAGTGCTTGTCGCCAGAAGCCCGGCGGGAACGACGCCGCCCAGCGTCCCCTGCCGTCCAGTTGCAGATCGCAGGGGAAGTCGCTGATGGCCATGGCCGATCCAGGATTCTTCGAGTGCGCGAGCACCACGCCGGTGGTGAACGGCAGTCCCCGAACGAACAGATGGCCGCGCGCTTCCCCGGCCCGGTACCGCACCGTTGATTCGGTGACAACCCCTGTGTACCAACGTCGTTGGACGTTCCAGCCGGTGGCGTGCGCGAGGCGAAGATTGCGGTCACCACGCGGTGCCGTGTCCACGGTCTCGACGTCGGCGATCAGTCCCCAGCGCAGCATCGACGCCCACCAGGCAATCCGTCGGCTGCGAAATACCACTGCACCCAGCAGCACGATCGCGAAGACGTAGGGCACCATCGTCGGAAATCTCGACCAGCATGCGGCCGGCACGATCACCGCGACGAGAAACCAGTACGCCTCACGCCGGTTCCATACTGTGGCACCCGCGATCGCCACCGTCGGAGGCACCCGATGCGGCGGGACCGTGCGCGAGGACTGCAGCATGATGCCGCTGATCCTAGAGCCGAACCGCCCCTACGCGCTCGGCAAGTGCGCAGACGTTTTCGATCGCACCACCAGGCCACACAGTGCCGCCATCACCGCGCCGAAGCCGAAGATGATCGGATACGTGACCACGCCGGGCCATGTCTCGGTCAATGCCGACAGCAGGGCGGGCACCGCGAAGCCCAGGTAGGTCAGCGAATAGAACACCGCGGTGAGGCCGGCGAGATCATCGGGGCCCGCAATGCGTTGCACCTCTTGCAAACCCGAGACCAATGCCATGCCGTACCCGCACCCCAGCACTGCCGCCGCGATCAGGGCCGCGGCGATGGTCAGCACCGACGCCGCCCACGCCGCGACAGCCATGCCGACAACAAGCAGTGTCAGCGCAACCAGAGCGCCTCGCGCACTGGCGGGAGTGTCGATTCGACGCCCGACGGCCTGGATCGCGAAGCCGGAACCGAGCGCGATCACCGCCATCGCGGCCGACAGAGCGACGGGATAGCCGCCCCCGGGCTCGTCGGCCAGCGCGTCGGCCATCAGTGACGGCAGCACCGCGTACGCGACGCTCGCGGCACCGAACACCCACGGGGCCAACGGCAGCACGACGAACAGGAACCGTCGATGGGAGGCGGACGGAATCCTCAGGTCGTCGAGCAGCTTCTTGTTCTTCGATGCCGCTGTGGCAGTGCGAGTTTCGGGAACCGACAGCATGCCGACACCGGCGACGATGCAGATCAGCACGTGCACGCTGTAGGCGAGGTGCGTCGGCCACGGCGCCCACTGCGCGAGCACACCGGCAACTCCGGCACCGAGGGCGAAGCCCGCGGTCAGCGACATCGCCGCACGGCGCGCTCCGGCACCGGG
>NZ_LVCU01000513.1:0-22609 GCF_001647185.1 Rhodococcus sp. EPR-147 | reverse complement strand
ACCACCGAAGAGCAGGTATGCGTTGTCCGGTCCGAGTGCGATCAGGATGGAACCGGCCGCGGCAATTGCAGTAGCGGGCAACATGATCGGGCGTCGACCGAGTCGGTCGGACAGCGGTCCGCAGATCAGCATCGCCGGAATGATGCCCAGAACGTAGGCGAACAGGAACGTATCGACCACCACGGCCGAGAACCCGTGGTCGAGTCGGTACATCACCAACAGCGGCGTGAACTCGTTGCCGCCCCAGGCGACAGCGAACATGCCCGCCGCCACCAGTAGCCAACGTCGCGCAGTCGTCTCGATGTCCCGATCGTTCGTGATCGTCTCGCTCATCGTGCTCCCCCTCTGTCCGGTCGTAGGCCGTGCACCCCGAGCATGTGTTGTTCGACGGCGCGCTCGAATCCGTCTGCGTCGCCGGCCTCGATCAGGTCGGCCAGCCGGCGATGGTCGTCGACGATGCGGGAGATCTGGCCTGGGTCACGCGTCACCGAGGCTGCGGTCATTCGGCGTTGACGCTCGCGAAGTCCGTCGTAGAACGCGTCGAGCAACGGGTTGCCGCCGGCATGGACGACGGTGCGATGGAAGTCGGCGTCGACGGCGCTGAACTGCGCGGCGGTACCGTCCACGGCCAGCTGCTCTTGTAGCTGCAGGTTCTCCCGCAGCGCGGACACCACGGATTCGCGGGCTGACGCGTCGTCGATGAATGCTCGGACGCTGCCTGCCTCGACGAGTCGACGCGCGTCGATGACGCTCTCGGCCTCACCCACCGCGATCGGCACCACCAGTGCCCCACGCTTGGGGTAGAGCCGCATCCACCCCTCGACCTGCAGACGCAGAAACGCCTCGCGTACGGGCGTGCGACTGATCTCGAGCCGGGTGGCGATCTCACCCTCGCTGACGAGCTCACCGCCGGGAAGTTCTCCCGAGACGATGAGCTCCTTGACCGTCACATACGCCGTATCGGCGGCAGATTTCGTCTCGGACACAACATAGATACTAGATGCACCTCAACTGTGCACCAATTTCGGGACCCGTAAAAGTCCACTCAACGTGACATTGACTACCGAAAAGGCCACCGAACGTCACATTGACTCCCCAGGGGCAGGGCGGTCAGGGCACCCAGTGCCTCGCGGCGATGTCGTCGATCACCGGATCGCCTTCCTGCGCCGACTCCAGTGCTTCGAGGTCGTCGCGCAGTGCGTTCAGACGCGGGTCGTCGCCCTCCGCTTGTTCGGCGGCCGTGCCTCCGTCGTCGGCGAGTTGTGCGAGGAGTTTCGCGCGAACGCGATCCTTCAGTGTGTCGCTCATTCGTCGTCACCCTTCTTGAAGACACGGCGGGCCGTGGGGATGAGCGCGATGAGCACGCCCAGCAGCACGATGATCGAGAAGATTTCCAGCAGCATGTCCAACTCCTAGCGGTTTCAGGTCGGGGCGATCGCGGTGCCCCACGGGGTGTTGCGCACCACGGTGAACACGGTGAGGACGGCGATCAGGACGATCACCGTCGGGCGGTTGAATCGCGGGAGCTCGAGCGGGCACCCGGTCCAGCGAGCGCGGAGCCACAGTGCCCACACTGCGATTACGCCGACGGCAACCACAACCGCAACGACATTGCTCGACGCGGCCGCCGCGATGTCTCCGCGGGTGAGGTCACCGAGAGCCCGGGTCGTGCCGCATCCGGGGCACCACAATCCGGTCAGCGCGTGAAACGGGCAGGGAAGGTACGCCGAAGTGCGAGGGTCACGAACGTGCAGCAGCACTGCCCCACCGACAGCCGCAGCGGCAACACCGAGAGGTGCGGCGATGCTGCGCGATCGGGTGGGTGCTGTCATGCTTACCAGTCCATCACGGTTCCAGCGTCCGTCACGGTTCAACGACGATCGTCGCCGTCATGTCCGGATGCGGGGTGCAGTGGTAGGTGAAGGTCCCCGCGGTGTCGAAGGTGTGCGTGAACTGACCGGTCTCCATCAATTGACTCCGGAACGAGTTGTCGTCGGCGACCATGTTGTGAGCCATGCCACGGTCGGCGAACACCCAGGTAACGGTGTCCCCCACGGAGATCGTCAGTGACTTCGGCGAGTACATCCGATCGGCGACGGTCACCTGGTTCTCGGCAACCGGTTCGGCGGGCGCGGCCGGGGTGGTTGCGGTGGAGCAGGCAGTCAACATGATCATCGATGCCGCGAGCAGTCCGAAAGCCTTCATGCCTTCGACGGTACCGAAGGCGTCATTCCCTCCGGCCGAGGATGTACTGGGCCGTCAGTGCAATCGATCGCTCCGAATCCCGGGACAGTTCCTGGAGCGCCGCGAGCGCTGCCGAGCCCGGAATGCTCGCCAACGCCTGCGTCACTCGCTGTCGCACCACGGCATCGTCGATGCCGTCCATCAACGCCACGACAATGGAGTCAGCGGATCCCAGCACGCTCAGGGCATCCGCGGCATCCACATCGTTTTTGCCGTCGTGCACCATCGCGATCAGTGTCGGAATGGCGTCGACGACGCCTCGAGTCGCCAGTTCCAGTGCAGCGACCCGCCGGACCTGCTCGTCGTCGTGGACCAGCGACTCGGTCAGTAGTTCGGTGGCATCGGGGTGAGGTATCTCGACGACGGTGTCCACGGCGCGGCGTCGTACCTCGGGGTCCGAAGAATTCATGCCCTCCTGCAGCGGCCCGATCGCGTCCCCACCCGACTGAGCGAGAGCCCACCGCAGTGCGCCGGCCACGTTGGTTGCGGGCTCACGCAGCACCGCCTCGGCCAGGGCGTCCGCCGGAATGGGCCGATCTCCGGCAGACGACAGCGCCGCCGTCTGCCGCTTCCCTGCACTGACAGACCCGAGATCACTCAGCAGCGCCACAGTGTCGAGTACGTCCTCCCAGTCCGCCGGCCGCAGGTCGCCGATGCGACGCAACCGCGTGAGCAACTCGGTATCCCGAGCGATGCGTTCCTCCGTTCGGGCGGCGAGCTCGTCGACGAGTCCCGAGGCCGCGAAGTTCGGGTCGTCGAGGGCTCGCCCGACGTCGTGCAGGGACAACCCGAGCGAACGCAGCGACTCGACGTGGAACAGGCGCCGCACATCGTCCGGCGAGTACTCGCGGTAACCGGTGCCGCTGCGAGACGTCGGTTGCACCACACCGAGCCTGTCGTAGTGCCGGAGCATGCGCGCACTGACGCCCGACCGCCGCGCCACCTCACCGATCAACATAGTTCCATCTCACCCCGCAGAGTCGTTCACACCAAGGGCATCGACACGTTTGGCCTCGAACACTGCGAATCCGGCGTCCGGGTCTCGGAGCAGCGCCTCGGTTGCTTGTGCATGGGCGCGAACGGCTGGATCCGTGCTCGACGCGGCCTCGCGCAGCATCTCCTCGATCACCGATCCGAGCGCAACGAGCGCGCGGCTGAGGCTCCGCTGGACGTCGTGCCCACCTCGGCCGAGTTGGGTGGACAGCTTTGTCGCCAATGCTGATTCACTTCCCGCCGGCACCAGAACCACCGCGGCTCGCCATGCGCTTCGGGCCACTTCGTCGTCCGGATCAACAAGCACGGAAGAGGTGATCGCCTCCCACGCCGACTCGTCCTTGGTTTTCGACAACGTGTGTAGCGCCTGACTGCGAGCCTGCGCGCCACCCCATCTCACCTCCTCGATCAACCGCGGAACCGTCGCCGACGCAGGAAGTCGAATCAGCGCCCACGTCAACATCTCTCGCACCTGAAAATCGGGTTCGACGGCGCACCGCTCCAGGAGTGCGTCGAGATGCCGCGGGTCCGGTGAAGTCCCGATGTCGAGTGCAGCCCGGAGGCGGACCGACGGTTTGCTGTGCTGGAGTGCTTCCTTCATGACGGTCAGCCAAGACCTTGTCACGATGTGAAGGTCAACCCCGAGTCAACACATCGGCGAGTGTTCGGTTCATCGTGTTCAGTGCGCGCACCGCACCCCGCAGCGGACCGGGCGCGTTGGTAGAGGTGAGCAGCACATCCAATACCGTTGTCTCGGTGATCTTCTCCGGCGGCTCGACGTGATTTCCGGCAACGGCTGCCTCGACGTGACGCACAGTGTCGCGCACCAGAGCCGCCGCGTCGCGTAGCGCCTGGGCAGTCTCGGCCGTCGGAGCCGTTTCCGCCTCGGCGCGGGAGGCGAGCACGCCCGCGCGGGCCAGAGCGTGCGCCGATCGGCCGCTGACTGCCAGCACTCGTAGCAGTCGTTTCGCGCCTCGCCTGCTGCGGGTCGTCGGCCCGAGCACCAGCGGCTTTCCGGCCGACACGACGTCCTTCAACGCATTGTCGAGCGTGCGCGTCGACGCCACCAGGTCGGTCTCCTCGCCCGGAGCGATGACCGATTCCACGCTGGATTCGATCAACGTATCCAGCTGTTCGAGGTACGTATCGACCTTGTCCACCAATGTCTTTCGAGTACTTGTCGAGAAGATGAAGTAAGCGGAGACCATACCGACCGTGCCGCCGACCGCGGTCTCGACGATCCGAAGCTCGAGCACTTCGATGCTGAACGTTCCCAGTAGCCCGTAGAGCATCGCGAGCAGAATGGTGACGAAGAACGACAGCAGCGCATACGCCACCGTCACCAGATAGAACGCGAAGAAGACACAGACGACGATCAGCACCAACTGCAGGGGTTGATTGTTGCCCACCAGTGCGGCGATCACCACCCCGGCGAGCACACCCGCGATGGTCCCGAGGACGCGTTGGCCAGCGCGCGTGAGGATTTCACCGCGCGTCGACGCCCCCGTGAACACCAGGAACGCCGTCAGTACGGCCCAGTACCAACGGTCGGGTGAGACCAGTTCACCCAGCACGGTCGCCGCACTGGTGGCGACGGCCACCTGGATGGCGGCCTTGGTGCTCGGATTGAGTCCGCTCGGCGTGTCCTTCGTCGCAGGTTCGGGGACGACTCGGGGACCCGCATCAACGGCAACCGCATTGGTGGTGATGTGATGAATAGCGATGTGCGCCTGCACAGCTCGTTGCGCCGAGACCGTGGCAATCCCCGCGGGGGTGGACGGGTCGGCGCGCTCGGCTGCTGTGGACGCCAACCGACGGGCTGCACGCAACTGCTCTGGCGACGGTGTGTTCTGCAGAACCGACCCGAGTGCCGTGGTCGCCTGCCCCAGCGCTGTCGGCCAGGGCTTCGCGGGATCCAGAGCCCACAGTGAGCTGACGAGCTGCTCGGTGGCGATCTGGGCGTCGAACACGCGGAGCGACAGATCTGTGCTCGTGACGCTGAGCAGTTGCCCGGCATCGTGTCGGTCGAGCCAGTCGTCGATCATCAGCGCCGTGTTGCCGAGTCGGTCGAGTCTGCGGCGCACCAGGTTCAGGTCGCGGCTCTCCCCTGCCGACGCCGCCTCGAGCACCGACACCGAGACCGCCCGCATGGCGAACAGCAATCGACGAACCTCCACGATCGGCCGATCGGGGAAGATGACCGCTCGCACGAACAGGGCAATCACCAAGCCGCCGAGTATTGCCGCGATGAGCATCGGCAGCTGCCCCGGCGTCGCGCGCAGGAACAGCGCGAAGAAGTACGAGATGAACGAGACCATGCCCAGCGCCGTGCCGCGCGGGCCGAAACGGCGCACCCACACGGCCGTGAACAGCACCGCGATGAATCCGACGTCGGCCACCTTGCCGAGTTCGGAGAGCAACGCCGCCAACGTCACTGCTGCCGAGGCCGGCAGCGCCATCAATGCGGTGGTGACCAGCCGACTGTGCTGGTCCTTGTCCTTCACCGCGGCCGATGCCTGCATCGCCACGACGGTTCCGAGCATCGCCACCGTCACCGGCTGCCCGATGGCGCGCGTGATCAGCACCAACGTCACCATCGCCAGCAGTACCGTCAGCGTCGTCGCCGAGGCGCCGCGCAGCCGTACCTGTCCCGGATCCGAGGCGTCGAGGATTCGGGCGAGGCGGTTCATTCCCTCGATTCTGCGCTACGGCTCAGCCCCGTGCCGCCCGGATCGCTGGGGCCGACGAATGCGGCAGCAATCGGCTCATGTCCGATGGCATGACCAGTTCGACGGTCGCGGATTCGTCCAGTCGGTACGGCTGCGTGGAGATGATGCCGGCGAGGTGTTTGCGCAGCCGCGACATCTCGGCCCGCACGGTGATGGCACGTCCGTCGTCGCCGAACAGATCGGCGGCCATCTGCGACGCGGTTCGCCCCTGCCGATGCGTGGCGAGAAGGTACAGAATTTCGGCGTGCCTGGGCGTCGGCTCGTGGGTCCACTCCCCCACCTCGCTGCGCACTTCGATGCGAGGTTTCTGCGAATTGCGCAGGTCGATGCGAATTCTCGTCGATCCGACATCGGCGACGCCGGAATCCATCGTGCTGGTGGGTCGGACGAGCCATCCACCGGGCAGCGGCTCGAAGTCGCACACGCCGAGGGTCGGCAGCCAGAAGCGTCCGGTCGCCAGATCCTCGGGCAACAGAATGCGATTACGCAGCGCTACCGATTCGACAGCCGCGACCCAACCGTTCGCGTCCACAGCGAGGGCCGGGGACTGAAGGCGCGCGAGCATCGGTGCGGCAACCGAGCGCAGTCGATCGAGGGTGCTCCGATGAAGTTCCCGCAGTTGCGATTCCGCCAACCGTGCGACGGCGTCGACGAGTGCGATGGTGGTGGGGTGGACAGTCTTGGCCGGGCCGCTGACATCGATGGCCCCCAGCACCTGACCGGTCCGAGGGTCCCGAATCGGCGCACCGGCACACGTCCACGAATGGTGGCTGCGCACATAGTGTTCGGCCGAGAAGATCTGCACCGCGCGCCGGGAGACCAGCGCGGTGCCGATGGCATTGGTGCCCACCGAGTCCTCGGCCCAGTTGGCGCCTTCCACGAAGCCGAGGTCGTCGGCGCGGTCCAGTACGGCGGTCGATCCGCTGCGCCACAGCACCCGGCCGTGCCGATCGGCGACGACGAGAATGTTGTCGCCGTCCTGCACCACCGATTCCAGGCCGCGGGCCAGATCGTCGAGGATGTCGAACAGCCCCGATTCCCGACGGCTCAGCTCGAGGTCGGAGACGTCCATCTGCGTCTCGGCGGGGTTGCCCAGTTCCGGGTCGATGCCCAGGGTCTGCAACCGCCGCCACGAGTCCCCGATGACCTCGCGGGGACGTGCGGGCGACTTGCCGCCGGTCATGGTCGCGTCGTACACGGCAGTGAGAATCTGCGCGTAGCGGCGCGGGTCTTCGCCGGCCGCCAGCGCAGGTTCAGGACCTGTCGACTGCGTCATCACAGTCAATTGTGCTCCAGCTCACAGATCGACATCAACGGGGGCTACCGATAGACCAGACCGCCGTCGATCAACGGAGCCTGGCCGGTCATGTAGTCCGAGTCGGGCCCGGCGAGATACGAGACGAACGCCGCGACATCCTCGGGGGTCTGCGCGCGACCGAGGGCGATGCCGCCGACGAATTTGTCGTAGGTCTCGCCTTCCGCTGCGCCCGTCAGCTCGGCGAAACGCTTGTCGATGGTGACCCACATATCGGTGCCCACCACGCCGGGGCAGTACGCGTTGACGGTGATCCCCTCGGCCGCGTATTCCTTCGCTGCAGCCTGGGTGAGGGCACGAACGGCGAATTTCGTTGCGCTGTATACCCCGAGCATGGCGAACCCGTCGTGACCGGCGATCGACGACGCGTTGATGATCTTGCCCTTCTGGCCGAGAGACCTGAATTTCGCTGCGGCAGCTTGGATTCCCCACAGCACACCGTCGACGTTGACGGCCCAGATCTTCTTCGTGTCCTCGGGTCGAACATCGTCGAGCGGCGCAACCTGCGCGATGCCCGCGTTGTTGACGATGACGTCGAACCCGCCGAGCGCCTCGTGCGTGTGCTCGACGGCGGCGAACACCTGATCGCGGTCGCTGACGTCGGCCACGAATGTCGTTGCTTTCGAGCCGGTTTCACGTACCTCATCGGCGACGCCGGCGATCTTGTCCTCGACCAGATCCACCAGGGCGATGTCGTGTCCGTCGTTCGCCAACCGCAGCGCGATGGCCCGGCCGATGCCCTGGCCCGCACCGGTCACCAGCACCGCGCTCATGACGCTGCCCCGGTGGAAGGGTCGACCAGAACCTTCATCTTGGTGCCCGCATGCAGCGCCTCGAAGCCGTCGTCGATGACTCCGTCGAGCGTGATCTTGTCCACCCAGCCCGTCGTGTCGTAGTGGCCCTGGCTCATCAGATCGATGACGGCCTCGTAGTCGGCGGAGGTGTAGCAGAGCGAGCCCTGGATGCGGGATTCGTTCATCACCAGCTTCTGCAGCGGTGTGGTCAGTGGCTTTTCGTAGATCGCGACGCTGACCAGTGGCTTTCGCGCACCGATGCATCCGAGCGCTGTCTCGACGGCCGGTTGAACGCCGGCCGCGTCGTAGATCGCATCGGCTCCGTTGCCGTCGGTGAGATCGGCGATGAAGGCGGGGACGTCGACAGCCGTCGGGTCCAGGGTCTTCGCGCCCAGGGCTTCGATCGATGCTCGACGCGTCGGCGATGGTTCGACGACGTACACGTTCTCGACGCCCTTGCCGCGCAGCGCGAACCACAGTCCGATGCCGATAGGGCCGGCCCCGAACACCATCGCGGTGTCGTCGGGCTTCGGATCCCCCAGTGTCGCAGCGTGATAGGCGACCGACATCGGCTCGACGAGCGCACCGAGTTCGAGGGAGACGTTGTCGGGCAAGGCATGAATCATGTCGGTGGGCACCACGGTGTATTCGGCCATTCCGCCGTCGGACATCAGTCCGTGGAAGCCGATCTGCGCGCAGATGTTGTAGTTGCCCGCGCGGCACGGGCCGCAGTGCCCACAGCGGTAGAGCGGCTCGATGGCGACGCGGTCGCCCACGTTGATGCCGGTGACACCCTTGCCGAGTTCGGTGACCGTGCCCGAGAACTCGTGGCCCAGCACCAGCGGCATCTCCTGACCGGTCAGCGGATGCGGCGAGGTGGGGATGAAGATGGGGCCGGCGTAGTACTCGTGCAGGTCGGTTCCGCAGATTCCGTTGAACCCGACTTGGATCTTGACCTGCCCTTCACCTGGATTCGGCTCGGGTACGTCGGTGATCTCCACCTTGCTGGGGCCGTAGTACACAGCTGCGCGCATCGCTTCACTCCTGATCGTCGGATGCACTCATGTCTATGTGACGCCGACCACTTCGGACAGGGTTGCAGCGCGTTGCAGTCACTGCCCTCGGAATCGGGTGCATTCGACCGCGCTGAGCGCGGTCAGCTGCACCGGATTCGCACTGCAACCCCCTGCAACTCTCGACCACCCACCCCTGAAGGAGTGTGCTGGGTCACACAGAAGGTCCCGCACACCGCTAGGAGTTTTGATGACCCAGACCATCGAGCCGGTCGACATCGCCCGCACCCACACCCCGCAGGAACGGGTCGACGCCTGGCTGTCGGAGTTCGAGCAGGCGCTGGTCGCGCGCGATATTCCTCGCGTTGCCGGCATGTTCGCCGTCAGCAGCTTCTGGCGCGATCTCGTCACCTTCACCTGGAATCTGAAGACGGTGGAGGGGCGCGACGGCGTGTCCGACATGCTCTCCGAGCGGCTCGACGACACCGATCCGACGGGTTTCCACACCACCGAGCCTCCCGACGAGGCAGACGGCGTGGTGTCGGCGTGGATCGAGTTCGAGACCGCGACCAGCCGCGGCAAGGGTCATCTGCGCCTGACCGTCGACGCCGATACCGGCCAGGACGTCGCGTGGACGCTGCTGACCACGATGCAGGAGCTCAAGGGTTACGAGGAGCGTCAGGGCAGCTCGCGCATCAAGGGCGCGGTGCACGGCTCGAATGCCGATACCCAGAACTGGGCGGAGAAGAAGGAGATCGAGGAGAAGGAACTCGGCTACAGCGTGCAGCCGTACGCCCTCGTCGTCGGCGGCGGCCAGGGCGGTATCGCTCTCGGCGCTCGGTTCCGTCAGCTCGGTGTGCCTGCGATCGTCGTCGACCGTGCCGAGCGCCCCGGCGACCAGTGGCGCGGCCGCTACAAGTCCCTGTGTCTGCACGACCCGGTCTGGTACGACCACCTGCCGTACCTGCCGTTCCCGCCGAACTGGCCGGTGTTCGCGCCGAAGGACAAGATCGGCGACTGGCTCGAGATGTACACCAAGGTCATGGAGGTCCCCTACTGGACCAAGACCACTGCCAAGTCCGCTACCTACGACGAGGTGGCGAAGGAGTGGACGGTCGTCGTGGACCGCGACGGTGAAGAAGTGATCCTGCGGCCCAAGCAGCTGGTGATGGCCACCGGAATGTCCGGCAAGAAGAACGTGCCGAACTTCCCCGGCATGGACGAATTCGAGGGCGAGCAGCACCATTCCAGCGAACACCCCGGTCCCGACGCGTATGTCGGCAAGCGGGTCGTGGTGGTGGGTTCCAACAACTCCGCGCACGACATCTGCAAGGCGCTGTACGAGACGGGTGTCGATGTGACGATGCTGCAGCGCTCGTCGACACACATCGTCAAATCCGATTCGCTGTGCGATATCGCGCTGGGTGATCTGTACTCGGAGCGGGCCGTCGAGTCCGGAATGACCACGGGCAAAGCCGATCTCACGTTCGCGTCCTTGCCCTACCGGATCATGCACGAGTTCCAGATCCCGGTGTATCAGCAGATCGCGGAGCAGGACAAGGACTTCTACGATCGGCTCGAGAAGGCCGGCTTCCAGCTCGATTTCGGCGACGACGGGTCCGGGCTGTTCATGAAGTACCTGCGCCGCGGCTCGGGCTACTACATCGATGTCGGCGCGTCCGAGCTGGTCGCGGACGGCAAGATCAAACTCGTTGCCGGGCAGGTGGATCGGATCAGCAAGACCGGCGTCGTGCTCGACGACGGCACCGAACTGCCTGCCGATCTGATCGTCTACGCCACCGGCTACGGCTCGATGAACGGCTGGGTGGCAGACCTCATCGATCAGGAGACCGCAGACAAGGTCGGCAAGTGCTGGGGCCTCGGCTCGAACACCACCAAGGATCCCGGTCCGTGGGAGGGCGAGCAGCGCAACATGTGGAAGCCGACGCAGCAGGAGAACTTCTGGTTCCACGGCGGCAATCTGCACCAGTCGCGGCACTATTCGCTCTACCTCGCACTGCAGATCAAGGCGCGCTACGAGGGCATCGACACCCCGGTCTACGGACTGCAGGAAGTGCATCACCTTCGGTGATGCATGTGCGCGGTAACTCGTAGCCTGCTACGAGTTACCGCGCACATGGGCTATTCCGTAAGTTGCGCTCTGAGCAGGCAGAACTCGTTGCCTTCGGGGTCGGCGAGGACGTGCCATTGCTCGTCGCCCGTCTGGCCCACATCGGCCGGGCGGGCACCGAGCGCGAGCAGCCGCTCGAGCTCGTCGTCCTGATCCCGGTCGGTGGGGTTGACGTCGATGTGCAGCCGACCTTTTCCCGTTCTCGGCTGCTCGTGCCTGCTCAGAATGATCGTGGGCTGCAGGCCACCGAACCCCGAGGCCGGCCCGATCTCGATCAGTTCCCCACCCTCACGATCGAGCTCGACGAATCCCAATACCTCGCACCAGAACTGCGCCAGCAGTTCCGGGCTACGGCACTCCAGGACGAGTTCACCGATGCGGCATGCCATGAGCTTCCCTACGTTCGGTCGTACAGATCGATTGCCTGAGCTTTCTTGATCAGCGCGTCCTCGGATCGCACCTGGGCCAGGTTTACGACGCGCGTCGGCAGCACCGAGGAGTACAGCCAGTCCGTTGCCACCCGCACTCGTGCAGACACCGTCGGCAACGCGTACAGGTGATAGCCGCGCGCGACGAACTTCGCGACGGGTCCGGTCAACGGAATGCCCAGAGGCTTTGCCACGCCGTCGAATCCGCCGAGATCGGCGACGAGCCCCAGATCCGTGTGCTTGTACGGACGCGCCTGCCCGACACCGAGGGACGCCGCGACGTTCCGGGCGACGGCCACACCTTGGCGCTGGGCGTGCTGCGCCGTCGGCGGCGTTGGCTTCGACGGGTCGGCGGCGAGGTCGGGGACTGCCGCCGCGTCGCCGATCGCCCAAACATCTTCTACGCCGGGGACGGTCATGTCCGCGCCCACCACCAGGCGTCCGCCCGCTGTGGGCAGACCCAGCCGTGCGATGAGCGGGCTCGCGGCGACGCCTGCTCCCCAGACGAGCGTCCGGGACGGGATCACCTCGTCGTCGGTGAGCGTCACCGACGTTGCAGTGGCCGATGCCACCGACACCCCCAGCCGGACGTCGACACCCCGCTCGGCGAGCACGGCGAGCGCTTCCTTGCCCAGTCGCGCGCCGAGCTCCGGCAGCACCGCGTCCGCCACGTCGACCAGCACCCAGCGCACCTCGTCCGGGTCGACGCTCGCCCAACGGGACGCAATGCCTTTGACCCAATTCTGCATCTGCGCAACGAATTCGGTGCCCGTGTAACCGGCCCCCACGGCCACCACCGTCAGCCGCTCGGCTCGTTCGCTCCGGCCTTCCGGGGTGTCGGGCAGAGCATCGGCTGCGTCGAGTTGCGCGAGCACATGGTTGCGGATGTAGACGGCTTCACTCAGCGTCTTTAGCCCGTACGCATGCTCGTCGACGCCGGGGATGTCGAACTGCTTGGTCACCGACCCGGGCGCTAGTATCAGCTTGTCCCACTCGAGCGTCGAGTCGCCGTCGGGTCCGATCACCGTCAGCTCGCGCGCGTCGAAATCGACGGTCGTGACGTGACCGAGCACCAACTTGACGCGCGGCAGCGCTTGACGGGTCGAGACGGCGATGTCCCGCGGATCGAGAACGCCGGTGGCGACCTCGGGTAGCAGCGGACTGTAGAGCAGGTAGTCGGTGGGGGCCACCAACGTCAGCCCGGCGCGATCTGGCCCCAGCAGCTTCGTCAGCCGCTGCAAGGCGTTGAATCCGCCGAAGCCCCCACCGACCACCACGACGCGAGCAGGCCGCGCGGGGACCGGAGAACTCGTACCGAAACCAGGAAGGAATCTGCGCATATCCGAGATTAACCCGCCGGTGAGCCACCCCGCAGACGACGTTCGGAGGTTGCCGAGAGAACGTCAGCGAACCCCGTCCCACACCGCGCGGGTTGCCGGCCTCGGGTCGAGGGAGACGCCCGGCTCGTTGCCGAACATCATCACGGCCCGGTCGGTGCCGTACGGGTCCCAGCCCGGAGAGCCGTCGCGCACGAAATCGACCCAGGCACGGTGCATCTGGTCGGCCACCTGCTGCGGCGGATTCGGGCCCGTGATGCGGGCGGTCTCGGGCTTGTGCAGCATGTCGAACACGAACGGAATCTCCAGTGCATGGCAGGCTCCGAGTGCGCCGTCGAACAGCGATGAGCGCCAAGTGAACTCGTAGACGAATGCATTTCCGGAACGGGCCTCGACCAGGCGTGTGGCTGGGATGCGGAAGAACCAGTCGGTCATGACGGCGATCATCAGCTCGCCGGCCGAGGCCTCGGGCAGCTGCTCGCGGTACAGGTCCAGCGCCGAGGGGTCGGCTCGGTACCCGGCGAGAACCATCTTCACGTAGTCCTCGGTGATGTGAGGGACCAGGCCGGCAGGCACGATGAAGAACGCGTGCTCCTCACTGGTGGTTCCGATCAACACGTCCACCTGTGTGCCCGCACCGTCGTTGATGCGCGAAATAGGCAGCGCCGGAACGACATCCCCGTCTATGTACGGCTCGAAGGCCATGACGTTCAAGGCCAGCTCACCCCACGCCCCGGTCGGGGCCTCGGCGGTGATCCGATCGGACAGTTCACGTTGAGCGTCGACCAACGCGTCCACCGACACCGAAGCAAATCCGTCGACCGTTGCCTCCACACCGAGCGCGGACGCCAATGCTGCGGAGACCTTGCCTGCGGTCTCGGCGGCAATGACATGGTGCCCGGCTCCGCTCTGCAGAATTGCCCGCTGGAAGAGTCCCTCGGCACGGGGCATCGACATCAAGGTGCCGACGCTCATCGCGCCCGCGGATTCACCGGCGATGGTCACCTGCGCCGGGTCACCGCCGTAGGCAGCGATGTGGTCGCGGACCCATTCGAGAGCCGCGACCTGGTCCAGCATTCCGCGGTTGGCCGGGGCACCGTCGATCAGTGCGAAGCCGTCGACTCCGAGTCGGTAGTTGATCACCACGGCCACGACGCCGTCCCGGGCGAACGCGGAACCGTCGTACGTGGGAATCGCGTTGCTGCCGTTGACGAATGCGCCGCCGTGGATCCAGACGAACACCGGTGCCGAGCCGCCGACATCGGGGGTGAAGACGTTGACGTTCAGGCAGTCCTCGCCCGGCACCACCGGCTCGCTGAGGATCTCGCTGGTCGGCGGCCGGTAGCCCACCTTGGGAACGGTGGCCCCGAGCTCGAGCGCGTCGCGCACTCCGTCCCAGGTGGGCGGCCGCGACGGTGCCTGGAATCGACGGGGGCCGAACGGGGCCTCGGCATACGGCACCCCGAGGAACGAGGTGACGCCGGCGTCGGTCCGACCGCGAACCTGGCCCTGAGGTGTATCGACGGTGATCATGTCCATACGTCCTTATTACCCTGTTCGCCTCGGACCGACGCCGGCAGGCGGTCAGACCAGACGTGCTTCCGGCGAGCCCGTCTTCCCCGCGTCACGCTCGACCGAATCGCCGAGCGCATCGTCGATCTTCGCGAGCACGTCGCCGTCGAGGGTGACCTCGGAGGCCTTGATGTTCTCGGCGATCTGCTCGGGGCGGGAGGCACCGACGAGTGCGGCGGCGATGTTGTCGTTGGCCAGCACCCACGCAACAGCCAACTGCGCCATGGTGATTCCCAGATCGTCGGCGATCGGCTTGAGCTGCTGCACGCGGGTCAGCGTCTGGTCGTCGAGGTAGCGCGCGATCATCTTGTCGCCGCCCTTGTCGTCCTTGGCGCGCGAGCCGTCGGGCAGAGGTTGGCCGGGGAGGTACTTGCCGGTGAGCACTCCCTGGGCGATGGGCGACCAGACGATCTGCGAGATACCAAGTTCCTTCGACGTCGGGATCACCTGATCCTCGATGACGCGCCACAGGGCCGAGTACTGCGGCTGGTTCGAGATGATCGAGAAGCCGTCCTGACGGGCGAGTTCCTGCCCGGCACGCAGTTGATCGGCGGTCCACTCGGAGACGCCGATGTACAGCGCCTTGCCCTGGCGGACGACGTCACCGAATGCGGCGATGGTCTCTTCGAGCGGAGTCTCGACGTCGTAGCGATGGGCCTGGTAGAGGTCGACGTAGTCGGTGCCGAGCCGACGCAGCGACGCGTCGATGCCTTCGAGGATGTGCTTGCGCGAGAGTCCGGTGTCGTTGGGGCCCTTGGGTCCGACCGGGAAGTAGACCTTGGTGAAGATCTCCAGCGATTCCCGACGCTCGCCTTTCAGCGCGTCGCCCAGCACGGTCTCGGCTGCTCCGTTGGCGTAGACGTCGGCCGTGTCGAACGTGGTGATGCCGGCATCGAGGGCCGCGCGTACGCACTGGGTGGCGATGTCGTTCTCCACCTGCGATCCGTGGGTCAACCAGTTGCCGTAGGTGATCTCCGAAATCTTCAGTCCGCTGTTTCCGAGGTATCTGTAAGCCATGAAGAAAACGGTACTCCGGTGACTTCGCGGTTCGCTGCTGGTCTACTCGGTTATGACACTTCGCGTACACAATCTGTCGGTCTCGCTCGACGGTTTCGCCGCCGGTCCCGATCAGAGCCAGGACAACCCCATGGGCGTCGGCGGCATGGCGCTGCACCAGTGGGTGTTCGCCGATCACTCCGACACCGAACACCCCGGTGCCGATCAGCGGATGCTCGACCTCGGTACCGAGAACATCGGCGCAACCATCATGGGCCGCAACATGTTCGGTCCGGTCCGCGACGAGTGACCCAACTACGACTGGCGCGGCTGGTGGGGAGAGGAGCCGCCGTACCATCATCCGGTGTTCGTACTGACCCATCACCCGCGGCCACCTCTGGAGATGGTCGGCACCACGTTCCACTTCACCGACGACCCCATCGAGGCCGTACTCGATCGCGCCCACGAGGCGGCGTCGGGCAAAGACGTGCGCCTCGGCGGCGGGGCATCGACGGTTCGGCAGTATTTGAAGGCAGGGCTCGTCGATCACCTCCATCTTGCGGTCTCGCCGGTGATTCTCGGAGCGGGAGAACCGATCTACGACGGTCGGGATCCGGCAGCGTTCGAGCGGACGGAGACGGTGGGATCGGATCAGGTGCTACACGTCGTCTACAACCACGTCGTCTACAACAGAGTCCGGTAGCGGTTCAGAGCCCACATCCCGAGACCTGCGAGCACGACGGCGACACATGCACCGCCCGTCGAGAGCCAGAGTTCGACGCGGGGCCAGGACGTGTCCGTCAGTGCAGAGGTCAACGGCGTGTACGACGTCCATCCGTAGGTGACGACCATCGGCACCGTGATCGCCGCCGGGATTGCGAGGCCGAGGGTCGACGGCGTCGGTGCGGCCGGTGTGCACGCCACGTACAGGTACGCTGCGGCGGCCGGAAAGACGATCAGGGTCGCGACGTAGTGAACGTTGTCCAGCGGCGGCTGCTCGAACAGTGCCGTCACGCAGACCACCGCCAGAACTGCGACGCCGATCAACGGACGCCCCCAACGCAATCCGAGCGCGGCACCGGCGGCCACCGCGATTGCGGTGACAGCTACCAGTCCCAGTGTCCAGGCCCGGGCCGAGACACTGATACCCACCCCGGCCGTGGTGGTCGAGGTGAGCAACACCGCCGTTCCGGCGAGAACCATGACGCCGCCGCGGCCCGGTAGCAGGCCGGCCGCCGCGAACAACACGGGTACGACGAAGAGTCCGTAGTACCAGCGGCCGCCGAACCCGTACAGGCTCTGGAACATGCTGAACACGAACACCATATTGAGCAGCAGCCCACCGATCGCCACCAGCAGTATTGCCGCGACTGTGCGGATGTCGCGATCGGTGGCCGGGCTTTCGCCCTGTTCGGCGCGCGCTGCCCACGCCGCAGCCACCATCACGAGCACACAGAGCACCGGCACGACCACCGGTGTGCCCATGTCGGATTCGGTGAGGTAGTCGGCGTAGCGCCGGGGAATTGCGCTGTGCTGTAACGCCTCTACTGCACCCACACTGAGCAGCCCGAGCAGAAACGATGCCGTCAGCAGCGCCTGCCGAACCCGCGTGCTGTTCGCCTGCACTGCACTGCATCCCAACAGGACTCCGCCTGCCATCACCTCGGCGAAATCGGACGAGAACAGCAGTGCCGATCCCCCGATGACAACTGCAGCGGCGATGGACAGTCCGGCCAGAACGCTGCGACGACGAACGACCATCGCCGTACCCGACGCAAGGATCAGCGCGACCGCGACTCCCCCACCGCCGCTGGAGAGCAGCAGCCCGCCGACGCTGGTGTCGCCGAGGATGTCGATGCCGTCCGATTGCATCGACAACCCGGCCAGCAATCCGGTCAGCAGTACCCCGAGCGTAACCATGCCCGAATTATGCACTGCCGCCGCGATAGTCCCTGGATGCCCTAAGGATCTTCTCCAGGGTTGCCGCAAAGGCCTGCAGCTCGCCCTCTCCCACAGCGGCTCCCACGGCATCGGACCATGCATGTTGCGCATCCCGCAGCTCGGCAACGGTGTCGCGGCCCTTGGCGGTGGGTTCCAACAGCTTCGCGCGCTTGTGGTTCGGGTTGTCGACGTACACGGCCCACCCTTTGTCCACCAACAGATTTGCGGTGCGTTGCACACTCTGACGCGCTAACCCCAGCCCGACGCGTCGCGCGATGTCGGCTACCGAGAGCGGCTCGTCCAAGGTGGCTCCGAGAACCTGCCACCACGCCGGAGTCAGACCCGTCGGCTCGGTGATGTCCTGTGCGGCGGCGAGGAATTCACCGTTGAGCTCGAAGACGGGCAGAACCAGCGCAGTCAGCGCATCTCCCTCGGGAGTGCGCTGCTTCATGCGCCGGCCAGCTGGTCGTAGTACTTGCGTTCCCCCGACGTATAGAGGCCGTACCAGGCGTCGACCACAGGTTGCGGAAACACGTTCAACCGCTCGAACACGAGCTTCGCGAATTCCAACGGGCTCACGCCGCCTGCGGTGATCACGGTGCCGTCGGACACTGCCTTCTCGTCGCGGTAGTACTCCGAACCATGGTATTCGGTTGCCTGCGTGAGGAACTCGGCGGCATTGGAGGTATGTGGCCGGTCGTCGAGCACTCCGGTTCGGGCCAAACCCAACGTTGCGCCGCAGATCGCCGCGACCGGCGTTCCCGCCGCAACGAGTTCGACTGCGAGCCTCAGCACCGCGTCGTGACCGGAGTCCCAACTGGGCGCGCCGGGCAGAATCAACGCATCGAGAGTGGGAAGGTCTGCCACCGCGACATCGGGAGTGATTCGCAGACCTCCCATCGTCGTGACGACGTCTTCTGTCTCGGATGCAACGATCAGCCGATTGGCGTCGGGGTCTTGTTCACGAGCCATGGCCAACCCGGCGGTGAGGTATCCGTACTCCCAGTCGGCCATGGTGTCGGTGGCGTACAGAGCGATCGTTGTCATCTCGAACCTCCAGAATTTCGACAGTGTGCTGTCATTTTGCGCACATGACAGCACGCTGTCAATCCACCACTGCCCGATCGGGCAGGTTCCGTCGAAACGTGCGTCGAGCGGAGCAGTCGGCGATACCGTCGTATGACGACCATGCGCCGGCCGACGGAGGTGCGCGAGATGCCCAGCGGTGCCGAGAAGCTCCGAGATTCCATTGCCAAGTCCTGGCAACGGTCGGCGCAGAGCGGTCTCGCACCGGCGGACACCCTGGAGCAGGCGAGCCTGCGTGACGTCGACCGTCGTAGCCGCCTCCTCGCCGCGGCAAATCCCATCCTCGATCGGATGGAGAGCGTGCTCCACGGCTCCGGGTACTGCGTCCTGCTCGCGGACCGTGACGCCCGGCTGGTCGATCTCCGTTTCGGAACCCATTCGCTACGAGATGCGGTGTCCTCCATGGGCGCGGTCGTCGGCCGCTCGTTCACCGAACAGGCGTCGGGCACCAATTCGATCTCGACAAGCTTCGAGATGCGCGCCCCGTGCGCTGTGCACGCCGAGGAGCACTACATCGAGTCGATGAAAACCTTCGGCTGCTACGGCCACCCCCTCATCCACCCCGTCACCCGCCGCATCGAGGGCGTCCTCGACATCACCTTCCTGGCCTCCGACGACAACCCGCTGCTCCAACCGATGCTCGTCCATGCCGCACAGGACATTCAGGGCAGGCTCCTCGAAGAGACGCGTTCGGGCGAACAACGACTCTTCCAGGCTTTTCAGTACGCATCCTCACAGCGCCGCGGTGCACCCGTCATCGCGATAGCCGACGAAATCCTGCTCGAAAACACCAGCGCTGCAACAATAGTGGACACAGTCGATCACTCCGCACTACGCTCGCTCACCGACGATGCGGTCCGGCGCAGCGGCGTCGTACAGGATGTGATTCTCAATTCCGGACTGCATGCAACCGTGCGCTGGGAACGTCCGGTGTCGGCCGCGGGCATCGTCATCGAGATCGATCCGCACGACACCGTGCGTACACCACCACCGGCACCGAAGACGCGAAAGCCGTTGTGCGTCAACGGTGAACCCGGCACCGGAAAATCCACCACTCTGGCCCGATGGACAGCAACGACGTCACCACGCTGGTTCGACGCGTCGGATCTGGTGACGACGACTGCGGCCGAGTGGTTGGCAGGCGTCGAGCATCAGATCCGGGCGGCACACGATGTCGTGGTCGAGAACGTGCATTTCCTCACCGGCCCGGTGGCGAGCCGGCTGCATTCGATTCTGTCGTCCGCTCCCGGGTGGTACGCGCTGTCGAGTTCGGCCACCGACTCGGCCGAACTCGAACATCGCCAACTTCTGTCCCTGTGCGCCGAGACCATCGAGTTGGCCCCGTTGCGCTCTCGCCGACACGAGATTCCGGACCTGGTCCGCGCCATCATGGCCGAGCTCGAGTCCCGCGCGCACTTCACCCCGGCAGCGTTGTCGGCGTTGATCGACTACGACTGGCCGGGCAACATCGGCGAACTCCGAGCCGAGGTCACCGAGGCCGCGTCGCGCAGATCCGTCGGAGATATCACCGAACGGGAACTGGTCCGGCCGCGCAAGAAAGCGTCGACCACACGGATGAGCACCCTCGACACCGCGATGCGCGACGCCATCGTGCACGAGTTGGCGCGGCAGGGCGGGAACAAACGCACGACGGCGGAGAGC
Organism: Rhodococcus sp. EPR-147; assembly: GCF_001647185.1. Lineage (NCBI taxonomy): Bacteria > Bacillati > Actinomycetota > Actinomycetes > Mycobacteriales > Nocardiaceae > Rhodococcus > Rhodococcus sp. EPR-147. The sequence goes on along the minus strand of NZ_LVCU01000513.1, from coordinate 2,368 downwards.
CTGGGAATCAGTCGAACCACGCTGTACAAACGGATGCGCGAATTCGGCATCCTCGGCTGAGGTTGTCCACTTTCTGAACACTCTCCACCCGTGATCGGGGTCACAATTCCATGCATGGATGCGCGCCCGGCAATACGAGAGCAGCGGCACCGTCGGACACGCCACATCCATCGACCGCTGAATCGACGTCAGGAGAATCTCCGTGAAGACCAAAGCAGCAGTACTGTTCGAGCCACACAAGCCGTTCGAGATCATCGAACTGGACATGGACGGCCCCGGCCCCGGTGAAGTCCTGATCAAGTACGTGGCCGCAGGACTGTGCCATTCGGATCTACATCTGCTCGACGGTGACCTGCCACCGCGCTTCCCCATCGTCGGCGGCCACGAGGGGTCCGGCATCATCGAAGAAGTCGGTCCCGGCGTCACCAAGGTCAAGCCCGGCGACCATGTCGTCTGCTCCTTCATCCCGAACTGCGGCACCTGCCGCTACTGCTCCACCGGCCGACAGAACCTGTGCGACATGGGCGCAACGATCCTCGAGGGCTGCATGCCCGACGGCACGTTCCGTCGCCGCGACAGCAAGGGCACCGAATTCGGAGCGATGTGCATGCTCGGCACCTTCTCCGAACGCGCCACCATCTCGCAGCACTCCGTCGTCAAGATCGACGACTGGTTGCCCTTGGAGACAGCAGTTCTCGTGGGCTGCGGCGTTCCGTCCGGCTGGGGTACCGCCGTTTACGCGGGCGGTGTACGCGCAGGTGACTCCGTGATCATCTACGGCATCGGCGGCCTCGGCATCAATGCCGTTCAGGGAGCGGTGCATTCGGGCGCGAAGCATGTCCTCGTCGTCGATCCGCTCGAGTTCAAGCGTAACCAGGCGCTGAAGTTCGGGGCGACTCACGCGTTCGCGGACTACGCGTCGGCGCAGGAGAAGTTGACCGAACTCACGTGGGGTCAGGGAGCGGACCAGGCTCTGATTCTGGTCGGAACCGTCGACGAGGAGGTCGTGCAAGCCGCAACCGCGGCCATCGGCAAGGGCGGCACCGTCGTCATCACCGGGCTCGCCGATCCCGAGAAGCTGACTGTGCACGTGTCCGGCACGGATCTGACGTTGAATCAAAAGACGATCAAGGGCACGCTCTTCGGGTCCGCGAATCCGCAGTACGACATCGTGCGCCTGCTACGCCTCTACGACGCCGGGCAACTCAAGCTCGACGAACTCATCACCTCGACCTACTCCTTGGAGCAGGTCAACGAGGGCTACCAGGACCTACGCGACGGCAAGAACATGCGCGGGGTGATTCACTTCTGAAACACGCTGCGGCAGTGGTGCGGTCGAGTGCGCTGGGTGGCACTCGACCGCACCGCTGTGAGCATCCGAATGCACGAACGATGGTGGTCATCTCCAGTCGATCGGCAACACTCGCGTTGCCCGAGCACGCGGGTCCACCTCGTCCAGATAGATCCGGCATGCTGCGTGATAGCGCTGGTCGAAGGCGCGACCTGCCGCCTCCGTGCCACCGAGCGCCTCCGCATCCCTGGCGATACCGCGAGCCCGTGCGACGTCCATGGGGGTATCGACGAAGACTGTGTAGTCCCAGTACTCGGGCAGCGGCGGCCGATGCAAGAACGATCCGTCCACCACGACGATCGCGCCGGCCGGCACCGGCTCGAGCGGATCGTCCACCGGCTCATCCGTCGCCAGATCGATGACCCGACGCCGAATGGCCCCGCTTCCGTTCGGCCCCAACGGGATCAGCACGTGTGCCGCAAACGCGTCGAAGTCGTACGCGTCCCGGTAGTAGCCGAGAGCCGACGCCCGACCCTGCCGATACCGGTGGGCGCGCCGATGATGAAAGCCGTCCATCGTCACGTGCACGGACGGACGCCCCTGTGCCGCAACAGCATCGACCAGCCATCGCGCGCAGGTGGATTTGCCCGAAGCCGTCACCCCGTCGATCGCCACCCGTAGCGGGTGTCCCGGGGCCCGGGAGAGCACATCCTGCACCAGGTCATCACCGACGCTCATGGCTCGAGGTAGGCGATCAACTTAGTCAACCAAGTGGTTGACTACGTCGAGCGGGCGGCTTACCCTCAGGAACAACGCACAGCGAGGAACCCCATGGACGATCGAACAGAGCAGCTCAACAGGACGTTCGCGGCATTGGCCGATCCCACTCGACGTGACATGGTTGCCCGGCTGGCCAGCGGTGACGCGAATGTCAGCGAACTGGCCGAGCCGTACGAGATGAGCCTGCAAGCGGTCTCGAAACACGTGAAGGTGCTCGAGGAGGCCGGATTGGTCACGCGCAGCAGGGATGCCCAGCGTCGTCCGGTGCATCTCGATGCCGAGGTGTTCGGCCTGTTG
>NZ_LVCU01000512.1:0-10176 GCF_001647185.1 Rhodococcus sp. EPR-147 | reverse complement strand
ACCGAGTCGAAAGAAGTGTCATGACTGCACACGAAACCGAAATCGTTGCGGACGAGAAAGTCCCCACGATCGAGATCGTCCGAGAGTTCGACGCGACGCCGGAGCAGGTGTTTCGCGCTCACATCGACCCCGAGCTGTATCGGCGGTGGGTGGGGCCGCGATCGTTGACGACCCGAATCCTGAAGTGGGAGGGGCACACCGGAGGCGCTTGGGCCTTCGCCAACGACCGGGACGGTGAAGAGATCGCTGCCTTCTTCGGCAGCTTTCACGAGGTGCGTGCGAGCGAGCGAATCGTGTGGACCTTCACCTGGAAGGGTGCACCCGATTCGGTCGCGCTCGAAACGCTCACTTTCGAGAGCCGAGGCGATGGCGGTACACGTCTGCAGGTATTGAGTGTGATGTCGGACTTCGCGACGCGCGACGGCATGCTGTCCAGTGGCATGGACGTCGGCGTGAAGGAGGGCTACGACAAGCTGGACGAACTGCTCGGGCACAGGACCGGCCCGGCCCAGCAACACCTGCAGGACGCGGCCATGTTCACTGCGCTGGTGGAGTCCGCATCACCGGCGGACTGGTCTCGGCCGAGCCCGGTATCGGGTTGGGCTGCAATCGATGTGGTGCGGCACCTGGTCGAGTGGTCCCGCGGCTTTCTCGCCGGCGGGGCCGGTATCGAACTACCGGCACTGGACGTCGGAGCCGACCCGGCCGCAGCCTGGACCCAGCACGTCGCCGATATCCAAGCAATTCTCGACGACCCCGCCGGCCGGGTGCTGAGCAACCCGCACACCGGAGACATGCCGGTGGACGAGGCAATCGACATGTTCTACACCGCCGACGTCTGGATGCACTCCTGGGACCTGGCGAAAGCCATTGGCCGAGAGCCTGATCTGGGCCGAGAACGCTGCGCTGCAGCGCTCGAGACCATGCGACCGATGGAGCAGGTGCTACGGGACAGCGGGCAGTACGGCCCCGCCGCCCCCGTTGCCGACGACGCTTCCTCGCAGGACAAGCTGATGGCCTTCATCGGCCGCGACCCGGCCTGGCAGCCGGGTCGATAACCTCCGTTCAGAGGTACTTCTTCAGCTCCATTTTCGCGATCGACATCTTGTGCACCTCGTCGGGACCGTCCGCGAGCCGCAGCGTGCGAATGTGCGCGTACATCATGGCCAGCGGGAAGTCGTTGGACACTCCGCCTCCGCCGTGGACCTGGATCGCCCGGTCGATGATTTTCAGCGCCATCTCCGGTGCCGCAACCTTGATCGCTGCGATCTCCGTGCGCGCTTCCTTGTTCCCGACGGTGTCCATCAGGTACGCCGCCTTGAACGTGAGCAACCTGGTCTTCTCGATCTCGATGCGCGCCTCGGCGATCCAGTCCTGAATGTTCGAGCGCATCGCCACCGGCTTGCCGAACGTCACTCGGGATACCGCACGGCGACAGAGCAATTCGAGTGCGCGTTCTGCCACGCCGATGGTGCGCATCGCGTGGTGGATACGACCAGGTCCCAAGCGAGCCTGGCTGATGGCGAATCCCTCGCCGGGCCCCTTCAGCACGTCCTTCGCCGGTACCCGTACATTCTCGAAGAGCACCTCGGCGTGACCTTCGCGGTCGATGTAGCCGAACACCGGCAGATTGCGCAGGACGGTGACTCCGGGTGCGTCGATGGGCACCACGAGCATCGACTGCTGACGGTGCGTGGCCGCCTCGGGATCGGTCTTGCCCATGACGATGAGAACCTTGCAGTTCTTGTGCATCGCATTGGACGTCCACCACTTGCGCCCGTTGAGGATGAAGTCGTCGCCGTCGCGATCCATCTTCATGGCGATGTTGGTGGCGTCGGAGCTGGCGACATCGGGTTCGGTCATCGCAAAGGCAGAGCGAATGGTGCCGTCCAGCAACGGCTTCAGGTACTTCTCCTTGTGCTCGTCGGTGCCGAAGAGCGTGAACACCTCCATGTTGCCGGTGTCCGGTGCGTTGCAGTTGCATGCCTCGGGCGCGAGCAGGCTGCGTCCCATGATCTCGGCCAACGGTGCGTATTCGAGGTTGGTAAGACCGGGGCCCCACTCGGGATGCGGGTGGAACAGATTCCACAGTCCGCGCGAGCGCGCTTCCTTCTTCAGATCCTCGATGATCGGCGGTTGGAAGTGCGGGTCACCGGATTCGAGCATCTGCTGCTCGTACACTGCCTCGGCCGGGTAGATGTGAGAGTCCATGAACTCCAACAGATCCGACTCGTACTTCTTCGCACGGTCGGAGGTCTCGAAAAATGCCACGGTGGGCCCCTATCGGTTGTTGTCGAGCAAGCTGTCCTGGTAGCGACGCATGCCGCGCAACCACCGGTCGTAGTCGGCACCCTTGTTGCGGTACATGTCCAGCACGTTCTCGTGCGGCAGGATCAGGAACTGCTCGCGGTCCATTGCGTCGAGCACCACGTCGGCGACATCGAGCGGTTCGAGTACGGCACCGGCACTGAGAACCGCGGCAGTTGCCGCCGCTCCCAACGTATCTCCGGATTCCCGTCCCTCGTAGAGCAGTTTGGTGTTGACACCCATCGGGCACAGGCAGCTGACGCGGATACCGCGGTTGCCGTAGGTGACGTTCATCCACTCGGCGAATCCGACCGCGGCGTGCTTGGTCGTCGCATACGTCGCCGAGCCGATCTGGGTGAGCAAACCGGCCGCCGAGGCGGTGCTGACGAAATAGCCTTCACCGCGCTCGAGCCAACCCGGCACCAACAGCTGCGCGGCGCGAATGTGTGCGCGGACGTTGACATCGAACGAGAGGTCCCAGTCCTTGTCGGTGGCGTCCAGTCCGGGTGCGCCGCTGATTCCTGCGTTGGCGAAGTAGAGATCGACAGGTCCGAACGAGTCCTCGGCCAGTGCGATCAGCCGTTGGATGTCCTCGGTGTTCGACGCGTCCGCCGCGGCGGCGACGGCCGTCCCCGGCCGGTCGCGTTCGATGGCGTCGGCCACGGATCGGGCCGTGGTTTCGTCGAGATCGGAGACGACGACGCGTGCGCCGTGCTCGGAGAGTCGAGCGGCGATGGCCCCGCCGATTCCGCCACCACCGCCGGTGACGATGCCAACTTTGCCTTCTACCTTCATGCCCCAGGTATAGTTGAAGTCGGATTCAAGTTCAACCCTGGTTGCATGAAGATGCTGGTCAGAGCGCGGAATCTAGGTCCGAGGACGCGTCGGATCAGTGATCCACCCCGACCACGATCCCGGATACAACGCAGCATCGAAGCCCGCCAACTCGAGCGCCAGAATCTGATGGGCGGCGGTCACGCCGGATCCGCAGTAGACGGCGACGGCCTTTCCCTCGGGCACAAGTCCACCGAATGTGCCATTGAGTACCCCGGGGTCCAGAAACTTGCCGTCCGAATCGACGTTGTCTGTGGTCGGTCGATTGATTGCGCCGGGGATATGTCCGGCCACCGGATCCACCGGCTCCACCTCGCCGCGGAATCGCTCGGGTGCTCGGGCGTCGAGCAGGACGTTGCTCTGGGCGAACTCGAGAACATCGTCGACCTCGAGAACCCGTGCGAGCGATGGCCGCGCGGTGAACGACCCGGCGGCCACGATCGACGGCTCGGTGCCGGTGGCAAACCCTTCGGCCACCCACTGAGCCAGACCGCCGTCGAGGACTCGCACGTCTGCATGGCCGTAGTAGCGCAACAGCCACCATGCGCGCGCCGCGGCAGTTGCGGGTCCTGCGTCGTAGACCACCACGGAGGAATCGTCGCTCACCCCGGCGCTGCGCATCGCTGCGACGAAGGTCTCCTCGTCGGGCAATGGGTGGCGGCCGCCCGAACCCGGGACCCCGGCAAGCTCTGCATCGAGGTCCACGAACTGCGCGTTCGGGATGTGGCCGGCCTCGTAACCTGCTCTGTCGCTGCCGGTCTGGAGCGCCCAACGAACATCGAGGACGACCGGCGCCCGTCCCATCTCGAAGAGGTCGTGCAGTTCGGCGGCAGAAATCAGCGGCGAAGGGCTCATAAGGCTCCGACGCTAACAGCCCTGCGCCGGGAATAGCTCGGGCTGCATGCCGGTTGTGCGCAGGCGTGACCGAAACTGCATCCACAACTCAGCATCTGTCCACCGCCGGGCTCTTCGAGCCGTTCGAGGTCAAGTCGCTGAAGCTGCGCAATCGCTTCGCCATGGCCCCGATGACGCGCGCCTTTTCTCCCGACGGCATTCCCGGCCCGGATGTCGCCGAGTACTACCGCAAGCGCGCGGCCGGCGGCACCGGCCTCATCATCACCGAGGGCACCTACATTCCCGATCCCGCAGCCGGCCCGCACACCCGTGTCCCGCGGATCTACGGTGACGCCAGCCTCGAGGGCTGGAAGGGCGTCGTCGACGCCGTGCACGCCGAGGGCAGCGCGATCATCCCGCAGCTGTGGCACCTCGGCGTCGAGCGCGGCACCGAGCCTCGCCTGTTCCCAGACGTCACCACCGTGAGCCCGTCGGGCATTGCACTCGACGGTTCTTCGGTGGGTCGCGCATTCACCGACGCCGACCTCGACGAACTCACCTCGCAATGGGTGCAGGCCGCGGTCAATGCGAAGAACACCGGATTCGACGGTCTCGAGCTGCACGGCGCGCATGGATACCTGCTCGACGAATTCCTCTGGGCCACAACCAATGTGCGCGACGACGAATTCGGTGGCTCCCTCGAAGCTCGGACTCGCTTCCCCGCGCAGGTCGTTGCGGCGATCCGTGCTGCGGTGGGCGAGGACTTCGCCATCGTCTACCGGTTCTCGCAGTGGAAGAGCAATCACTTCGACGCCCGGATCGCCCAGAACCCTGAGGAACTCGGACGTGTCCTGACTCCCCTGGTCGACGCCGGAGTGGACATCCTGCACGCCTCGACCCGCCGCCACTGGGATCCTGCGTTCCCCGAACTGGACGGCAACGACGGCAAGCTGGGCTTGGCCGGGTGGACCCGCAAGCTCACCGGTGTCCCGACGATCACCGTCGGATCCGTGGGCCTCGACTCGGTGTTCACCTCGGCGTGGTCGGAGGACGCCGCATCCGGTGTCACCGGACTCGACGCCCTGGTAGGCCAGTTCGAGGACAACGAGTTCGATCTCGTTGCCGTCGGACGTGCGCTGTTGTCCGACCCGGATTGGGTGAACAAGGTCGGAGACGGACGCGTCGACGAGCGCATCGAATTCACCCGCGACCACATTCAGCACTTGGTCTGACGGATCGGGCACCGGAATCCACGGCAGCATCGCCTAGAACGGCGGTGCTGCCGTTTCGTCTGTCTCGGGCGGTTGATTGTCGGGTGGGTTGGGGTAGGCGATGTGGCCGGATCGTTTCTGTCGGGTGGGGATGTGTGGTCTGAGGTCGTTTCCGAGGATGGGTACGGCTGTGCCGTTGGTGGGCAGGGTGATTCGGGTGGTCTTGGAGGTCGATGTCCACAGGATCGCCCCGCCGGGGAGCATGACGGCCTTCCAGTAGCCGGCTGTTTTGACGGAGTGGTGGTAGTGGCAGAGGCATTGGAGGTTGTTGACGGTGGTCCAGCCGCCGCCGCGTGGGTTGGCGTGGTCGAAGGGGACGATGTGGTCGAGTTGGCAGCGTGCGGCGGGTCGGTGGCAGCCGGGGAATCGGCAGTGTTTGTCGCGCAGGCGGACGGCGGCGGTGGTGAGGGCGTCGGGTCGGTAGATCAGGGCTCGGTCGGTGAGTGGGTCGCGGGGTACTGATTTTCCGAGGGTGGGGTCGGCGGCGATCGCGGCTTCGAGCGCGGCGGCAAGGGTGGCGTTGCCGAGGTAGAGCCCTGAGGGTGTGTGGCCTGCAGTGGGGATCGTTCGGTTGTCCAGCCGGATTGCCGAGCGGAGGTCGAGTGCTCTCATGTTGCGGGCGGGATGTCTGATGTCGTCCAGGTCGAGGGCAGAGCTGTGCCGTGTGCCCCGGCCGACGGGGGTGTGGGTGCAGAACAGGGCTGCGGCGGAGGTCAGCGATTGCAGGCGATGCGGAGGTCGGTCGTCACTGGTGGCAGTCGATGGTGCAGCCGAGTCTGGTGCGGGTACCGGACCCTCGGCTGACGTCGGACCGGATGCTGTGAAGCCAGATGTTGCTGTGGGAGAACCTTTTTCGGATTGTTTCGGAGCAGGATCAGGTTCCCGCGATATCTGGTCGGCAGGTGACTGCGACGACGATGCCGGGGCCGATGCAGGTCTCTCAGGGCCGGTTGCCGAAGTCGGCTGTGATGGCGGGGCGGTCGCTGGTGCCGGGGCACTGGTTGCTGCGTGCATGCGGACAGGGTCAGCGGCACCTGGGTCGGCAGCTGCTGACGGATCGGTCGTGGCCTCGGGAGTCGGCCTGGGTTTGTCGTTCTCGCCTGTAGCTGCCGCTGGCGCGGGGGCGTTCTCGGGCGCAGGTGCCGGTGCCGGTGAACTGGCCGAAGTCGGTTCCGCCGAGGAAGCTGTCTGCGCCCCCGATTCCGCGGCCGGCTCCATTCCCGGACGTGCTTCTGTGCCTGTGCCTGTGTTGGTTGTCGACTCGGCTCCCGTGTCGGTCGCCGCAGCCGGAGTCGATCCAGCCGCCGTGTCTGTATCGGCGTCCGTCGTCCGCGGTGCCGGGCTCTCGCCCGCTGCCGTAGTGGCGCTGCTTTGAGTTGCAGGCTCGGTCGTTTCGCTGTCCGAGCGTTGTTCCCATTCCCCGGTCTCCGGGTTCTGCACAGCGAGTCCGAGTTTCTCGGCGAGGGTCACTGCTTCGGTGAGCAGGATCTGCCAGTGACTGTTGCGTGCCAACTCTCGCGCGAGGTCGGGGTCGATGGAACCGTGCCCGGCCAGATAGGCGGGGTTGGCGAGTAGTCCGATGAGGGTGGCGATGTCGACGGTGATCATCGTGAGCGGCACCCGTCGATCCGGCAACGCTGTGTCTTTCTTCGGGCAATCGGTGCGTTGGCACAGGCAGGCGAGTCGGGGTTCGCCGTGCATGCGGGCCATGAATGCATCGCACAGGCGTTCTTTCTTCCCGCGCGGGTCTTTGGGGCAGAGGGTGTCGGCCATCTCCTCGAGGAGTTGCCATGCGGCGGCGGCTTCGGGTGCTGTCAACTCGGCTCGGATGCGGACGAGTTCGCCGGCGGGGCTGTAGGTGACGGTCCGGAATTTCTTCGCGAACTCCCGCAACGCCGCGGCTTCCTCGGGTGCGACGCGCAGCAGGATGTCCCAGATCGCCTGTTCGAGCGGGCCCGGGGACGACCTCCGCGCCGCCTCGACCACCTCGGCTTCGACCGACCTGACGATATCGTCGGAGAGGTTGTCGAGGATCCGGCATACCGTCCGCACGCGGGGAAGGTCGATCTCACCGGCCTCGAACGCTGCCCGTAGCAGCGGCATCCGGGTGTGCAGGGCAACACCGACCGAGACGTACGATTCGGCGACGGTCGCCGAGCAGCCCAACGCCACGGACATTTCGGTGCGTCCGTATCGGCTGTAGTACTTGTGTTTGGTGTCGCGGGTGATCCAGTCGCAGTGCACGCGGTAGCAGGCGGTGATCTTGCGGGCCGCCTGCCGATTCTCCTCACGCGCGGCAGCGGTCAACGCCTCCAGTGACACGGTCGGTATTGCACCCATTTTTTTCACCCCCCGGTGAGCCGAAACAAGAACGCCTGTTCGAACAAGATGAAGACTATCCCGACCCACCGACAAGAACGCTCGAGCCGAAAAAGCACCGGCTGACCTGCCGCTATCCACGGAATCGTTCTACACTGCACTCCATGAGCGAGCCCGATTCGAAGTCGGAACCGATCGAATTACGCCGGCGTGCGGCCGGCGGCGATCAGGATGCCATCGACCAGTTGGTCGAACTCGCAGGCGAGCGCAACGACCTCGGAGAACTCCGCTCTCTCGCCGGCGCAGGCAGCAGCGATGCCGTCGACATTCTCGTCGAGCTCGCCGGTGAACGTGGCGACCGCGCCGAGCTGCAGAGATTGGCCGCCGCAGGCAGCCGAGACGCCGCGGACATTCTGGAGGAACTAGACAGCTAAGCGGGCCGCTCCCCCAGTTGCACGGTGAGTCGGTGTGCCGCGTCGAGCAGCATCTTGCCCAATTCCCGGCGTCGGTCGTCGCGGAATCGCGTCTCGACGCCCGTCAGGCTCAGTGCCCACGCAGGACCTCCGGCGCGGTCGAACACAGCAGCACCGAGACCCCAGCTGCCTTCCACGAGCAACCCTGGGTTGACGGCGAAACCTGTTGTCCGAGTGTGGCCGACGCGGTGCCGAATCGCTGTGGCGGAATGAGTCTCGCCCCACTCCGGCACCAGGTCGACGTCGCCGAGGTACTCGTCGACCTCCCGATCGGGCAGGTGCGCGAGAATGGCCAAACCGGCGGACGCCACCCCGAGCGGTAGCCGAATGCCCTCGTACAACACGTGCGAGCGCAACGGAAAGCTCCCTTCCACCCGAAGCAGGCACACGGTCTCCGCACCGCGCCGGGCCGAGAGGAACGCGCTCTCTCCGCTCTCGGTGGCCAACGCCTGCACTATCTTTCGAGCCTGGTCGGTGATGTCGTACCGCAATGCCGCCATCGATCCGAGTAGATAGATCTCCGGGCCCAGTGACCAGTGGCCGGTCGCGTCACGGTCGACGAATCCTTGGTCGGCGAGCGACGCCAATAGGCGATGTGCGGTCGGTCGCGCGATACCGGTCGCCCGCGCGAGCGCGGTGGTCGAGGCACCCGACGGCTCCTCGCTCCCCGCTGCGCGCAGCAACGAACAGATCTTGTCGATCACACTTGCGTTGGCATCCGGTGTCGTCACCCGGCCATCGTACGTCCACTCACCGGACGCCTAGTCCACATCCGTTCACCGAACGAGCAGATACCAGCATTCGCTTCACCGAAATACACAGCTCAGGTTGACTGACTACAACGTTTGCTCAACGAACACATCAGGAGCTGCAAGTGACTGGAAAGACCTACGCGTCCGCCGCCGACGCGGTTGCGGACATCGGCCGAGGAGCGACCCTCGCGGTCGGCGGCTTCGGACTGTGCGGCATCCCCGACGCACTCATCGAGGCCATCGCCAACACCGACGCCACCGAGCTCGAAGTATTCTCCAACAACTGCGGCGTCGACGGCTACGGACTCGGAATCCTGCTGGCCGCCGGACGAATCCGCCGCGTCACCGCCTCTTACGTCGGCGAGAACAAAGAGTTCGCCCGGCAGTACCTCGCCGGCGAACTCGAAGTGGAACTGACCCCACAGGGAACACTCGCCGAACGACTCCGCGCCGGAGGCACCGGAATCCCCGCATTCTTCACCCCCGCAGGAGTCGGCAGCCCCATCGCCGACGGCGGAATGCCCTGGCGCTACGACCCCGACGGCTCCGTCTCGATCGCCTCCCCACCCAAGGAGACCCGAGTGTTCGGCGACAAAAGGTACGTACTCGAAGAGTCGATCAACGCCGACTTCGCACTCGTGCACGCCGAGATCGGCGACACCGCAGGCAATCTCGTGTTCGACAAAACTGCGATGAACTTCAACCCCCTCGCCGCGATGGCAGGAAAGATCACCATCGCCCAGGTCGAGAACCTCGTGGAACCGGGCGAAATCGACCCGGCCCACGTACATCTGCCCGGCGTGTTCGTCCAACGCGTCGTACACACCGGCCCACAGGACAGGCGCATCGAAAAGCGCACCGTCAGTTCAGGAGTTCGAGCATGAGCACAGGATGGACCCGCGACCAGATTGCCGAACGCGCCGCAGCGGAGATGGTCGACGGCGAATACGTCAACCTCGGCATCGGACTACCGACGTTGATCCCGGGATACTTGACCGACGCGGTCAAGGTCACCCTGCACTCCGAGAACGGCATCCTCGGCACCGGGCCCTACCCCACCGAGGACGAAGTCGACGCCAACCTCATCAACGCAGGCAAAGAGACCGTCACCGTCAATCCCGGTGCCGCATACTTCGATTCGTCACTGAGCTTCGGCATGATCCGCGGCGGCCACATCGACACCGCCGTACTCGGCGGCATGCAGGTCTCCCGCACCGGCGACCTCGCCAACTGGATGGTGCCCGGCAAGATGGTCAAAGGCATGGGCGGCGCGATGGACCTCGTACACGGTGCCCGGCGCGTCATCGTCGTCATGGAACACACCGACCGCGACGGTAACCCGAAAATCCTCGACGCCTGCACCCTGCCGCTGACCGGCCAAGGCGT
>NZ_LVCU01000511.1:0-5427 GCF_001647185.1 Rhodococcus sp. EPR-147 | reverse complement strand
TGCTCTTCCTCATCATCGCGCCGTTCTTCACCGCGCTGATCTACCTCATCGTGAACGGCGGCAACATGGCCGAGCGTCAGGTTGCCGCCCTGCAGCACGCCAAGGACCAGCAGGAGAACTACATCAAAGAAGTGGCCGGTCGGTCCGCATCGGAGGAGATCGCACACGCAAAGACGTTGCTGGACAACGGAACCATCGATCAGGACGAGTTCAGGACGCTGAAGGCCAAAGCTCTGTCCTGAGGTCTGCCTCCGCCCGGAACGCGTCGAGCACGGCCGCGATCGCCGGTAGGCGTCGAGCGTCGGGCCTGGTCGCAAGTTCGTAGATGCGCCCGGCCCGAACACCCGATAACTCTCGACGCACCAGACCGGGATGCACCACGGCGTACCGCGGCATCAGTGCCACGCCGTGACCGGCCGCCACCAACACCTCGGTGACGCGAAAATCGTTCACGCGCTGAACCACTCGGGGTTCGACGCCGGTGGCCGCGGCTACCGAGAGCAGCACGTCGTCGACCGGGAATCCGCCGCGGACACTGATCCATCGTTCGTCGACCAGGTCCCTGAGGTCTATCGATTCATGTTGCGCCAGGCCGTGATCGGGCGGGAGCACCAGATCGATGGGCTCGCGCATCAGGGTCGTCACTTCGATGCGCGGGCCTGCGGTCGACGGGGCCCGCTCGTCGCGGTGGGTGAGCACCACGTCGTAGTCGGCCAACAGTTCCGGCACCGAGGATGCAGGCAGGTCCTCGTCGCGTGCCTCGATGTCGACGTCCGAGTTACCCAACCGCGTCAGCACCCCGGGCAGCAGCAGAGCAGCACCGGACGGGAACAGCGCGACTCGGACGCGTCCCCGCGGGGACGCACGGTACCGATCCATCTCGGCTCTAGCGCGGCCGACCGCAGCGAGCACCTCGTCGGTACGCAGCACCAGAGCGCGTCCGGCATCGGTCAGTCGGAGCCGGCGACCGTCCGGTTCGAGGAGCGTCACACCCGCTTCCCTGGCCAGCAGCTTGAGTTGCTGGGATACCGCCGAGGGGGTCATCGACATCGCGTCGGCCACCGCTGCGACAGTTCCACGGTCGGCGAGTTCCGCGAGGATCCGCAGCCGCTCCACGTTCATGCAGTAAATCTTAACTGTTGATGCGGATATATTCGATTGTGCTGATCATTCGCAGCGGACACGATGGACGCCATGACCACTCGCGACCGCCTCCTCGGATTGACCGTCGCCGTGCTGTGGGGACTGAACTTCCTCGCCATTCGCGTCGGACTCGATCATTTTCCGCCGTTCTTCTTCGGCGCATTGCGCTTCCTGGTCATCGCCATCCCGGTCGTCCTGTTCGTCCCGAGGCCGAAAGTGCCGCTGAAGTGGTTGCTGCTCTACGGCCTCGGGTTCGGATTTCTGCAATTCGCCTTCCTGTTCGCGGCGATGGCAGCAGGCATGCCCACCGGATTGGCGTCACTCGTGCTGCAGTCGTCCGCCCCGTTCACCGTTGTGCTCGGCGCTGTTCTGCTGCGCGAACACGTCTCTCGCAGACAGGCGATCGGCATCGCGGTCGCCGTCCTCGGCATGGTCCTGATCGGATGGGACCGCGCTCAGAACGCCTCCCTGCTTCCGGTGATCCTCACCCTCCTCGCCGGCCTCGGCTGGGCGTTCGGCAATCTGGGAAACCGACTCGCCAAGTCCGATTCGCCGATGACGCTGATGCTGTGGATGACCGTCGTTCCGCCGCTGCCGATGCTGGCGCTGTCCGCGATCTTCGAGGGCCCGAGCACCGGCTGGCATGCGCTGACGGAGTCGTTCGGTCCGCAAGGCTGGCCAGGGTTGGTCGCGTTGGCCTACATCGTGATTCCCGCCACCATCATCGGCAGCGGTCTCTGGAGCATCCTGATGAGCCGCAACCCCGCCGGACTGGTCGCGCCGTTCTCGCTGATGGTTCCCGTCGTCGGGATCGCCGGTGCCTGGATTTTCCTGGGCGAGAACCCGTCCGTGCTCGCACTGATCGGTGGCGTCGTCGTGATCGGCGGATGCCTCGGCGGCATGGCCGTGCGACGGTCGGTCGAAGTTCGGGAGAAAGCACCGGTGTGAGTAGCGGGAGTGGAGCCTGCGGAATGACCCAATAGGGCGGGAGTGGAGCCTGCGGAATGACCGAGGGGTAGAAACCGCCGACGTGAAACTGCACGCTCTTCTGTGCCAGACTCGGCGGATGGTTGAAGTGGGTGAGCGCAGACGTATCGGTGCACGTGGCCGTGTGGCACTGCGCGCGGCGGAGCTGGCGACCTGGGCGTCTCGCAAGGCGGGTCGGGGCAAGGGCTCGATGATCGGCGGACTCGTCGCCCTGAAGATCGATCCGAACATCCTCGGCGGGCTCGGTCGCGGACGACGAACCGTCATCGTCACCGGCACCAACGGCAAATCCACCACCACGCGTATGACGGCCGCTGCCCTTGCCACCCTCGGTGACGTCGCCACCCAGGCCGACGGCGCGAACATGGATGCCGGCATCGTCGCGGCCCTGCACGCTCACTTCGATGCCGAACTGGCTGCTCTCGAGGTCGACGAACTGCACGTCCCCCATGTCTCCGACGAGGTGGAACCGGCGGCCATCGTGTTGCTCAACCTCAGTCGCGATCAGCTCGACCGCGTGGGCGAGATCAACATGATCGAACGCAAGCTGCGCGCCGGACTGGCCCGGCATCCCGAGACCGTCGTCATCGCCAACTGCGACGACGTCCTCGTCACCTCGGCAGCATTCGACGCACCGAACGTCGTCTGGGTCGCGGCCGGCGGCGGATGGGCCGGCGATTCGGTCAGCTGTCCGCGCACGGGCGAACCCATCCTGTGGGAGGGCGAGCACTGGTACAGCACCGGCAGCGACTTCAAGCGCCCGACGCCGGACTGGTGGCTCGACGACGAGAATCTCTACGGGCCCGACGGACTCGTCCTGCCGATGACGTTGTCACTGCCAGGTAAAGCCAACCGCGGCAACGCAGCTCAGGCCGTGGCCGCCGCAGTGACCCTCGGCGCGAGCGCGGAAGGTGCCGTCGCCGCCGCGTCGAGCGTCGACGAAGTAGCCGGACGCTACTCCACCATCCAGTACGGATCGCATTCCGTCCGAATGCTTCTCGCCAAGAATCCCGCCGGCTGGCAGGAAGCACTGTCGATGATCGATCCCACCTGCGACGGACTCGTCATCGCCGTCAACGGTCAGGTTCCCGACGGCGAGGATCTGTCGTGGCTGTGGGACGTTCGCTTCGAGCACTTCGAGAACGTCGCTGTCGTCGCCGCCGGTGAACGTGCGACCGACCTCGGAGTGCGACTCCTCTATGCCGGTTCGCAGCACACCACCATCGCAGATCCGCTGCAGGCCATCGCATCCTGCCCACCGGGACGCGTCGAAGTGCTCGCAAACTACACCGCGTTCCGCGATCTCGGGCGAGCGCTGGCACGTGAGGTGAAAAATGTCTGAGTCCACCGTACGCATCGGCCTCGTCCTGCCCGACGTGATGGGCACTTACGGCGACAACGGAAATGCGCTCATTCTGCGGCAGCGACTGCGGATGCGAGACATCGATGCCGAGGTCGTCCAGATCACTCTCAGCGACCCGGTCCCCGATTCGCTCGACGTGTACACCCTTGGTGGAGCCGAGGATTCGGCTCAACGCCTCGCGACCCGTCACCTCACCCGATACCCGGGACTGCAGAACGCCGCCGCCCGCGGGGTGCCGGTGCTCGCCATCTGCGCCGCGATCCAGGTTCTCGGCCACTGGTACGAAACATCCGCAGGCGAACGCGTCGACGGCATCTCCCTGTTCGACGTCACCACCGCGCCGCAGGCAACCAGGTCCATCGGCGAGGTCGTCACCGAACCCGCACTCGACGGCCTGAGCCAGAAACTCACCGGCTTCGAGAATCACCGCGGCGGAACAACTCTCGGCCTGGACGCGTCCCCATTGGCCAAGGTCACCCACGGTGTCGGCAACGGTGTCGGCGACGGACGCGAAGGCGTCGTGCAGGGTTCTGTGATCGGCACGTACATGCACGGCCCGGTACTCGCCCGGAACCCGGAATTGGCGGACTACTTGTTGGAGCGTGCCTTGGGCACCACTCTCGCTCCCCTCGAGCTTGCCGAGGTTGCGCAGTTACGTAAAGAGCGGCTGCGCCGCACGTGAACGAAAACTCGTAGCCCGCTACGAATTTCCACTCACAAGGCGCAACGTTCGCACGGGTACGACGCGTCGTCCCAACCCTCTCTGACCAGCACCTCGCGGACCTCGCGGTACACACCGCACGGGTCGTCGGTCACTTCGTGCCAGCCGTACATCAACCGCGGCAGGTTCCTCAGCTCCGCAGCATTGTCACGCCTGCGATCGCGAAATCGCCGCTGCTTGGCAGAGTGGAAGGCCTGGCCGTCCAGCCTGACGATGAGGTCGCAGATCTGATAGCGAATGTCCTCGAAAAGCTGTCGGCCGTCAACGAATACCGGGGCCTGCCGCTGCCCGACCGGCAGACCGTGTGCCTGCTCGACGTCGAGTACATAACGGTGTTCGAGTGCAGAATGGACTCCGTCGCGCATGAGAGCCAGCGTGTGCAAAATCGGTTTGAGGTGGCGCATCGGTCGCCGGACTTCGACCTTGCTCGTCATGGCTGCGACGTTCACGCCACCCGAAGACATCGCCGAGACCAATGTGGTCGTCGCTTGCCTCGACGTCGGCTCTGCGACAACGAGATCGAGGACCGTATCGACGGTGCTCGTTCGAGCCGGATTCGTCTCGACACCGATGTGTCCCATGGCTCGGGAACGGTGGACCACTACCCCGGGATGGATTTGTTCGTTGCTTTCCGAGGTGAAGTTCTGCTTGGCGTGCCTCATCGTCGGCGGCTTGCTGGTGGCCGAGCATCCGTACGGAACGGTGACGTGAACCGGGCCTGCCGCAGGCCGAACCCACCCCCATTCCTCCGCGGCGGTGGTGTGACTGAGCAACGCTCCCCGCCCTGCGTACAGCAGCGCTGCAGACAATTGCATCTCACGAGTCAGCGGCCCATTGGTCACCGAGACGACTCCACGAAACACTCTCAGCCACTGCCCGGTTTCCACGTAGTAGTTGATCGAATCCTTGTTGACGCCGAAAGCATGCATCTGTTTCGTGGTGATGATTCCGTGCTGCTCGTCCAATAATCGCTGCCAGGTACCCGCTGGTCTTGTCCTCATGGACCTCAGGATGGCCGGTTTCCAGCGCCCACGTCAGAATCTATCCACAGGGTGTGCACAACTCCGGGTCGTGAGTGGAAACTCGACCCCTGCTACGAGGTTTCGTGCACGTGCGGCGAAGCCGCTCTCATATGGAGGTCGGCCTGTCAACGACGGCATGGTGAAGCGGTGGCACGCACCGTCGTGTGTGCCACCGCTTCCTGTTGCCGGGA
>NZ_LVCU01000510.1:0-508 GCF_001647185.1 Rhodococcus sp. EPR-147 | reverse complement strand
TTCGGCGTACACAGCGACACTGGCCAACCCGGCATCGGCCGCAGCCCGGATCACCCGCACCGCGATCTCACCACGATTGGCGACAAGAACCTTCGAGATTTTCTTATGGGAAGTCGAGGTAGTCATGTACTGAAATTCCTTCACTGGCCATATCGGGCATTGACGAAAAGAGCTGGGGCATTTGAAAGTCCGTAGCGATGCATGTCTTCCGGGCGACCCCACAGATCGATCGGGGCCGGCAATTCCTCGGCCACCGACGGCTGCGCGGCAGTCAAAACCGCAACGACAGCAGCGATCTCGACGTCCGTCGGACTTCCGCGAAACGACCAACTGACCGACGCCGCATCATGATTCGCTTCGCTCACTGCGTCATGATTCGCTTCGTCGTTCGCTGCGTCATGATTCGCTTCGTCGCTCATAGTGGGATGTTTCCGTGTTTCTTGGGTGGGAGGGTGACTTGTTTGCGTTCGAGTAGTCGTAGTGCGGTGACGATCTGGCCGCGGGTGTG
>NZ_LVCU01000509.1:0-657 GCF_001647185.1 Rhodococcus sp. EPR-147 | reverse complement strand
CCCATCACGTCGTAGGCGCCGCCGTACGCTTTGCGGGTGATGACGGTGATCTTGCCGACGGTCGCTTCGCCGTAGGCGTAGAGCAGTTTCGCGCCGCGTCGGATGATGCCGTTGTATTCCTGCCCGGTGCCGGGCAGGAACCCGGGAACATCGACCAGGGTGATGATCGGGACGTTGAAGCAGTCGCAGGTCCGCACGAACCGGGCTGCTTTCTCGGAAGCATCGATGTCCAACGTTCCGGCGAATTGGGTGGGTTGGTTGGCCACGATCCCCACCGATCGGCCGTCGATGCGCCCGAACCCGACGATGATGTTGCGGGCCCGACCTTCTTGGACTTCGAGGAATTCGTCGTCGTCGAGGATCCGGGTGATGACCTCGTGCATGTCGTACGGGGTGTTCGGTGAGTCGGGGATCAGGGTGTCGAGTTCGAGATCCTCGGCGGTCAGATTGTCTTCGATGGACCCGGTGATCGGGTCCGAGGGTGCGGTGCGGGGGGCGTCGGCGCGATTGTTGCTCGGTAGGTAGGACAGGAGGTCGCGGACGTAGTCGAGGGCGTCTTGTTCGCCGGAGGCGACGTAGTGCGCGACACCGGATTTCTCCATGTGGGTGTGCGCGCCACCGAGTTCTTCCATGGTGACGTTCTCGCCGGTGACGGTT
>NZ_LVCU01000508.1:0-5346 GCF_001647185.1 Rhodococcus sp. EPR-147 | reverse complement strand
CCGAGATCACCACCACGAGCAACACCAACAACCACAGCGGAGCGGGCCCGGGCAACGCCAACACGATCGCCCACATGGTCGCGTTGCTGATCATGATCGCCAGCACCAGCCACGACCGTCGCATCGGATAGCGCCCGGTGAGAACACCCACCACGATGCCCGACGCCACCGCCGATGCCACCGACACCGTCAACAACGCTCCGGCCGTCGACGCCGACAGGCCCTGTGCCGACGTCAGATACGGAACACCCCACAGCAACGCGAACACCGTGATGGAGAACTGAGTACCCATGTGCGAGAAGAAGCCGAGCCGGGTGCCGGGCCGTCGCCACACCTCGGCGATGGAAGCGAGGGTCTGTTTCAGCGTCGTCGGCTCGAACACGGGGGCAGCTCCGTCGTCGGGGCGATCCCTGACGAGCGCGAGAACCAATACGAGCGCAAGGAGACCGAGTGCCGCTGCGCTACCGAACGCGAACGTCCAACCGGGTCCGTTCAACAGAATCAGGAACGGGACCGCCGAGAGCACCTGGCCGAGCTGGCCGAGCAGACCGGTCAGCTGCGAGACGATCGGCACTCGCCGCGGCGTGAACCACACCGGCACCAACCGCAGCACCGAGATGAAGGTGAGAGCGTCGCCCACGCCGACGAACGCGCCCTCGACCACCGCGACCGGAAGCGACTCCGTGAGCGCCAACGTGATCTGTGCCGACGCCATGATCAGCGCGCCCGCGGCGATCATCTTGCGCGAACCGATGCGATCCAACAGCACCCCGGCCGGGATCTGCATCCCCGCGTAGACGATCACCTGCAGCACCACGAACGACGACAGCAGCGACGGCGACACCGAGAACCGATCCGCCGCACTCAGCCCGGCGACGCCGAACGACGTTCGATGCAGCACTCCGACGATGTAGGCGAAGACGCCGACGCCCCACACCACCCAGACTGCCTTGCCAGTACTCACCGGACGATTGTGTCAACCACGCTGTGGAATAGTCGTAGCCGGTAGTCCCCGGAGCAGGCAGTAGTACCCGAAGCAAGAAATGGAGCGACGTCGTGGCCAAGCAGCTGTTGGTGCTCAACGGTCCGAATCTGAACATGCTCGGCACCAGGCAGCCGGAGGTGTACGGCCACGCCACTCTCGCCGACGTCGTCGCCCTGTGCGAGAAGACCGCCGCCGAGCACGGACTCACCGTCAAGGCAGAGCAGTCCAACCACGAGGGCCAACTCATCGACTGGATCCACGAGGCCCGCGGGGTGGCGTCGGGCATCGTCATCAACCCGGGCGGACTGACGCACACCTCGGTGGCGCTGCGCGACGCCCTCGTCATCCCCGAGGTGCCGATCATCGAGGTGCACATCTCCAACGTGCACGCCCGTGAGGAGTTCCGGCACCACTCCTTCGTCTCCCCCATCGCCAGTGGCGTCATCGCCGGACTCGGGATCGACGGATACCGATTCGCCATCGAACGACTGGCTGCGCTTATCTGACACAGCACTCGTTCAACCCAGCTCTCATCTGACACTCAGGTTGTACTGCATAAACTGGTCGCCTTGAACACGAGCAAGAACGTCTCGAAAGACATCAAGGCCATGCAGAACGGCGACAAGAATCGTCGGACTCTGATCCAGATCGTCGTCGCAGTCGTTCTGATCGCGCTCGTGGCGGCGATTGCCCTCTTCATCGTCAACAAGGATTCGACGTCGGGGGATGCATCTTCCGCCGCAGGCTCCGGCGAATCGACCGGGGCCCAGCTCACTCCCACGTCGGTGACGGACGACGGTGCCATCCGCTTCGGCAACCCCGATGCCACCACCGTCGTCAGCGTCGTCGAGGACTTCCAGTGCCCGGCGTGCAAGAACTTCGAGTCCATCAGCGGATCGACGTTGCAGCAGCTGGCCGACGCGGGAAATGTCGCCGTCGACTACCGCCCCATCTCCATTCTCGACCGGTTCTCGAACGGAACCATGTACTCCACCCGCGCGGCAAGCGCCGCGATCTGCGTCGCCGAGAACGACCGCGACAACTGGATGAACTGGCACACCGCAATGTTCGAGCAGCAGCCGGCCGAGGGCGGAACCGGACTGACCAACGACGAACTCGTCGCGATCGCCGCCTCTGCAGGGGCCGACTCCCCCGCCGTCGCGTCGTGCATCACCGGCGGCAGCTACACCGATTGGGTCACCACCCAGACACAGTCGGTCCTCGGCGAAGGCATCAACGGAACGCCGAACGTGCGCGTCAACGGCACCGACGTCTCCAACCCGACGCCGGAGAACATCCTCGCCGCCGCTGCCGGTAACTGAGCGGCAACCGGTCGCCATGAGGACACGCGCAGGCGCTGCTGTATTCACCGTCTTCAGCGCGCTCGGGTTACTCGCCGCGATGACGCTGACGATCGAGCGATTCAAACTGCTCGAGGACGCGTCGTACGTCCCGTCGTGCAGCCTGAATCCGGTGCTCTCGTGCGGCTCGGTGATGGTGACGAAACAGGCTGCGCTGTTCGGTTTTCCGAACCCCATCCTCGGCATCGTCGCCTTCTCCATTGCCCTCGTCGCCGGAGTGCTCTGGCTCGGCCGCGTCGAACTACCGCACTGGTTCTGGCTCGGACTGAGTGCAGGCCTGCTGCTCGGCGAGGTCTTCGTGCACTGGCTGATCTTCGAGAGTCTGTACGAGATCAACGCCCTGTGCCCCTACTGCATGGTGGTGTGGGCGGTGACGATGCCGTTGTTCTTGCTGGCTCTGAGCCGATTGGTCGGCTCCGGCCCGAACAGCGGCGGCACCGTCGGACGCCTCTTCCTCGAATGGCGCTGGACGCTGCTCGCGGTGTGGTACGCAATCGTCGTCGCGCTCATCGGAATCCAGTTCTCGGACTACTGGGCAACTTTGGTTTGAAAATACTGCTCTGACAACCCTGCATTTCCTTTTGCGAATCTCATGAGTCGAACGTCTGCACCGTGCATGATGGGTGCAGCACCCGAGTGAGACTGATCACAGCTCCTGGCTCGGGGAAGATCGTTCGAGTAGCAGGAGTCGATACATGGCAGGCGATCCATTCGCAGTCATCGTTGCCGTCATCGTGTCCGCCGCCGGTGTAGTCGCCGGAACCGACGCCCCGGCTCCGATTCCCGATCAGGCGGTGCAGGACCAGGCGGCAGACATTGCCGCCAACGCCGAAGATCAGGCGAAGACGATGAGCGATCAGTGGACCGAACTACTGGGCACCATGCCCGAACCGGCCGCCGACATCGCCGACCGCACCCTCTCCGACGCCGCCGAGGGCCTGCACACCGCCGCCGAACCGATGCTCCCCGACCTGCCGACGGTGGAAGACATCGAAGCAGTGGACACAGAAGCAGCCGATATCGCTGACCCTGCCAGTGCTACCGATCCTGCCACTGCCACCGATCCTGCTGCGGCGGCGACAGATGTTGTTAGCGCCGCTCCTGCCGCTCTCGCTGCGGCAGTACCCAGCGCGCCACTGCCGTTCAGTGTGTTCTCCTCGGGCGCTGGGTCGTCGAATGCGCTGTCCACCACCGCAGCGGCGCTCGGAGCCGGTGCCGTTCAATTCGCCGGCCGTACGTACACCGCCGCCGACATCGCCACCCAGACCGCGTTCATGGCGTCGGCCGAGGCCATCAGACGTGCACTGTTTCCCGGTCAACCCGCTACGTTCACCGGCATCAACGTGGGCGCGATCGGTTTGGGTGCCGTGGGAGCCATCACCGCCTTCGTGCCGTGGCTGCAGAAGGCGGGCAACATCTGCGGCGGCGTCAAAGCGACGACCATCGCGGCACTGTATGCCGCCGAGAACGGGTTTCGGCACGGCCCCACTGCTCCGGTCTCGAGCACCGGCGCGCAGGGGCCGGGGCAGTTCATGCCAGGAACCTGGGCGACGTACGGCAAGGACTACGACGGCAACGGTGTCACCGACGTCAACAGCATCGGTGATTCGGTGATGGCGTCGGGCACACTGCTGTGCGATATCTACGGGCAGGTCGACGGGTGGAAGCGCGAGGGCAAGGTGTCCGGTGACACCTTGGATCTGACCCTGGCCGGATACAACGCCGGCGCGGGAGCGGTGCTGCGATCGGGCGGTATGCCCTCTGGCACATTCGATTACGAGACGCAGACCAAGCCGTACGTCTCTCGTATCCGGGCGACCGAAACGCAGTTCGCCGCCATCCTGACCCCGTTCGCCGGACTCGACCTCACCGGAATCGGCGGACGATCGGTGCAGTTGGCGATGGACTATCTGGGACTTCCGTACGTGTGGGGCGGCGGCAACATCAACGGACCGTCCGGCGGCGGATTCGACTGCTCGGGCCTGACGTCGTATGCCCTGTACAAGGCCTCGGGCGGAAAGGTGACGCTGCCCCGAACCTCGGAGACTCAGTGGAACGTGGGCACCGAGATTCCGATGGCAATGGCGCAACCGGGCGATCTGCTGTTCGGTAACTTCGGGCCGGCCGGGCCGGGCCACGTGGCGATCTACATGGGCAACGGCCAGATGGTCCACGCTCCCACCACCGGCGACGTGGTGCGCGTGGCACCGGTGTTCGACGGTATGCGCGCCCGTCACATCGTGTAGGTGCGCGCGTACAGTGCGGACGTGACCAATGCACGTGTGGAACCGGCAGGATTCGACGACGAACTGGCACCGGAGCCGCCGCCCGGTGAGGGCTTCGAGACCGACTGGCCGGTGCGAACCGGCGACATCGATCCGAACAACCGACTACGGTTCGACGGCGTTGCCCGCTACCTGCAGGACATCGGTACCGACAACCTCGACGCCACTCCCCTGGGCAAGACGGATCCCATGTGGATCGTGCGGCGCACCGTCATCGACGTCTTCGAGCCGATCCATTTCCCGGACCGAGTGCACATGCGGCGCTGGTGTTCGTCGATGTCGACGCGGTGGTCGAACATGCGCGTGGCACTGACGACACCGAAGGGTGGACGCATCGAGACCGAGGGCTTCTGGATCAACATCAGCAAGGACACCGGAATGCCGACCCGCATCAGCGACGGTGCCCTGGAAATGCTGGCGCGAACCACCGATCAACACCGGTTGCGATGGAAGGCATGGCTGACCGAGCCGGTGCCGGCCGAATCGCCCACGGATGTGCAGTTCCCCTTGCGCGCAACCGATATCGATCCGTTCGACCACCTCAACAATGCGGTCTACTGGCACGCGATCGAGGAGTTGCTGGTCGACGTGCCCGAGCTGGCCGCGTCGCCGCACCGCGCCGTCATCGAATACCTGAGCCCGGTACTGGCGGGTGAACGCGTCACTCTGCGCCATCGCTACGACGGCGGCGCGTTGACCGTCTGGTTCGTCGTCA
>NZ_LVCU01000507.1:0-4725 GCF_001647185.1 Rhodococcus sp. EPR-147 | reverse complement strand
CGCGGCAGAGCGTCCACGACGGCGATCACCACGGGCAGGCTCGGCCCCGGCAGCACGGTGCGCAGGTGGCGGCGAATCCGAGCCACGGATATCGAATCGGTCTGCCCCACAACAACTCCGGCAGCAGGTTCCTCACCGGTTCTGTCGTTGGGCAACCCGACCACCCCGGCCTCGAGCACACCGGGAACTGCGAGCAGGGCCGCCTCGATCGGGGTCAACTCCACCGTGAGACCGGCCCGGACGATCGTCTCGCTGCCGCGGCCGTACAAGGTCAGTCGGCCGTCTTCGACACTGCCGCGATCGCTGACCGTCATCCACCCGTCGACCGGCCCGTTCGTCAGAGTGGTGTGGCCTCCCACTCGGCTCAGGTAGCCGTCGAACAGCATGTCGCTGCGGACATGAAGCAGCTCGTCCCGGATCTCGACCTCGACTCCGTCGAACAGCTGCCCGCTGACCTCGGTGCCTTCGATTTCGCTTCGGTCGTAGGAAACGAAACTCAGCTCCGACGCCCCGTAGAAATGCGTCAGCGCCGCGTTCGGAAGTACCGCCGCCAGAGCGGCCCTCCCCGGTTCCGCCCATCGCGCCGCGGACGAGAGCACTTCACGGACACTGTCCGATCGCACTCCCGAGCGAGCGATGTCCCAAGCAATGGTCGGGACCGAATACAGATGTGTTGCAGCATCTTCGAGGGCCACCGTGGGCTCCCGTAGGTCGACCGTCGCCCCGCGGGTGAGCCCGTGCAGTGCGCCGTAGAGAAAGTGCGTGTGATCGAGAGTGCCCGGTGCGGACACCCGATCTCCCGGACCGAGATCGAACAAGGCATCGGAGCGATCCAGCGTCGGCGCCCACGACGCTTGATTGCGCACGAACAGCTTGGGCGGACCGGTGGTTCCCGAGGTGACGCCCACGAGCAACTCGGAATTCGGTGTGGGGGTGGGGACGGCGGCGGGCGGGCTGGCTGGTATGTCCTCGGGTGCGAACACGTCGACTGCACCCCAACCGTGCACTCTCGCGTGCTGACGCGGGTGCGCGACAATCAGCGAGGGCTCGCAGACCGCCACGACATCGGCGAATTCCTGAGCCAACAAATGCCGATGCAGCAGAACGACACTCACCCCGGCATGCATCGCCGCGACGACGACCACCAACGACCCGATGTCCGACGTCGGCAGTACCGCGATGCGACGCATCCCTGCCACTGCGGACGCCGCGCGCGTCACCCGGTCCCAGAATTCGCGGTAGGTGACCTCCCCGGTCGCGTCGACCACGGCTGCCTCGGGGCGGTCGGAATGCCGCGCTATCCGGGCGGCGAGGAGTTCACTCGTGGTCATCGTCATCGTCATCGTCATCGTCATCGACACCATCGTCATCTACACCGCGCGCGACGAGGGCGTCTCCCATCGCGTCGGCGGTGCGGAGGGCCCGCACCAGGACCGGCGTTGCCAGTGCCGTCATCGACCACTGCAGTCCGCGTGCTTTGCGGGCCTGCGACACCTCTTGGACGATGGATGCGAGCAGCGGGATGCATCGGATGGCCAGGGCCAGCAGCAGTCCGATGCGATCCGGGTCGACGCCGAAGCGGCGGACGGGGCCGAGCGCTCGGGTGACGGTATCGAGCATGTCGGTCACGCGGGTGGTGAGGGTGACAAGAGCTGCCAGCGCAACGGAGATCACCAGCACCCCACACACCACGACGGCGCGCTGCCAGGTCGTGATGATTACCTGGAACACGCCGATGATCAGCAGCATCCACAGCACCGGACGCAGTTGCGCCAGTGCGACTTTCGCTGGAATGCGAGCCACCGCGAACAACGCCGCGACCAGCAGCGCCACCGCTGCGACCTCGAGCGGAGTGCGCGCGAAGATCACCGTTCCCAGGATCGCGAAGATCAACGCCAGCAGCTTCGATCCCGGGCTCATCCGGTGCAGCAGCGAGGTGCCGGGGCGGTAGAGACCGATCATCCGATCAGCTCCCGATAGGCAGGGACCGCGGCGGCGGGGGTTCCGTCGAACGCGATGCGGCCGTCGTCGATGACGATGACGCGCTCGAAGCTGTCCAGCAGGGCCAGTTGGTGGGTCACGACGATGACCTGCTGATCCATCGAATCCAGAGCCTGCGCAACGACGCGTCCGTTCCGCAGATCCAGCAGCGTGGTGGGTTCGTCCGCAACGACCACCTCCGGTCGTCGGATGAGGACGGCACCGATCGCCAGCAATTGTTTCTGTCCACCGGAGAGCAGGTGCGCCGGATGGTCGCGGTGCTGATCGAGACGGAAGCGGACGAGAATCTCCTCCACCCGCTCGGCCACCTGCTGTTTGGTCAGCCCAGACCTGCGCAGCGAGAACGCGAGATCCTCGGCGACAGTGGGCATCACGATCTGCGAATCGGGATCGGTGAACACGAACCCGACCTTCTTGCGTACCTGCGCACCCTTCTTGGCGGCGTCGATACCGTCGACCGTGACGCGGCCCGTATCGGGTTTGATCAGACCGTTGATCATCCGCGCGAGCGTCGACTTGCCGGAGCCGTTGGAGCCGATGATGCCGATACGGCGCTCGTCGAACTCGAGGTCGATGCCGTGCAGCACCTTCCGTTCTCCGAACGAGTGCGAAATGTTCTCGAACTTGATTGTGCTCATATGACCCTGCTCATGTAACCCTGCTCATGTCGCTCGTTCCACCAGCATCGCTATTCCTTGCCCGCCGCCGATGGCGCAGGCCGCCAGTCCCAGCGCCGGACCCCCGGGTTGCAACATTCGAGAGGCCAACCGTACCAGCAGAATTGCACCCGAAGCTCCCCACGGATGGCCCATCGCGATGGCTCCACCTTGTGGGCAGATGCGGTCCTCGTCGAGACCCAATTCATCCGAGACCGCGAGCACGACCGACGCAAAAGCCTCGGTGATTTCGATGGTTTCGATGTCGGAGAGGCCCACCCCGGTGCGGGCGAGCAGCTTCTCGATCGCCGGCACCGGACCCAGCCCGGGAAGAGCCGGGTCGGACCCGGCGACGGCACTGCCGAGGATGCGCAACGCCGGCATCCCGGCTGCCCGCTCGGCGGTGGTGATGGCCAGAACCGCTGCGCCGTCGGATATTCCGCACGAATTGCCCGCGGTCACCGTGCCGGCTGGGGTGAACGTGCCGGCTGGGGTGAATGTGGGGCGCAGCCTGCCGAGTCGCTGGGCGGTCATGTTGGGGCGGATGCGCTCGTCGGTTGCGACCTCGTTCACGGTGACGATCTCGGCCGAGAAGTCGCAGGCCGCCGCGCGCGCGAACGACCGTGCAGCGTAAGCATCTTGGCGTTCGCGCCCGATACCGCGGATTCGCGCGAGGTCGTCCGCTGCCACACCCATGTCGGGGTCCTCGAAGCCGGGCGGAGCGAACGGCGCTCGGGTGTAGCGGACAGGCTCTTCGCCGTCGACCGGTGGCCAGAACCGCCACGGACTGGTGCTGGCAGATTCGACGCCACCGGCCAGTATCGACGTCTCGTCGCCGCTGCGGATGCGCGACGCGGCCTGCGCCACGGCGTCGAGCCCGGATCCGCACTGCCGATCGACGGTGACTCCGGGAACACCGACACCGAGGCCCGCGAGCAGCGCCGAGACCCGTGCAACATCACCGCCGGGACCGAGGCAATTACCGAGAATCACGTCGTCGATCGGAATGTCGAGTGAACTGATTTCTGCTGCAACAGCTTTCAGCACCGGCGCGGCAAGGTTCGGGGCGGTGACATCGGCGAAGCCGTGCCCGGCGATACCGATTGCCGAACGTTTGGCCGCAACGATGACTGGGCTGCTCGAAGCAGACACATTCACAGCAGGGCCCTTCGGGCGATCTTGCCGCTCGCGGTCCGGGGCAACTGCTGCACCACCGTCCAGCGTCGCGGCATCGCCTCCTTCGCCATGATTGCGCGAGCGTCGGCGCGCACCAGGTCGAGGTCGCGGGTTCCGTCGAGTTCGATGACGGCTGAGACCGTTTCGCCGAGAACCGCGTGCGGTGTGCCGATCGCTGCCGCAGCTCGGACGCCGTCGAGCCCGGTCAGAATGTTTTCCACGTCCTCGGCGATGACGGTGGTTCCGCCCACGTTGATCGCTGCATCTCCGCGGCCGTGGACGAGGAGTTCGGAGCCGTTCAGTTCGGCCAGATCACCGACGCCGAACCAATCGCGCGCACCCAGCGCGGCGTACGGCGATCGAACGAACAGGTACCCGTCCTCGGTGCGTGCGTCGACATCCCGGAGCAGCCTCAGAGACGATTGTTCGCCCACCACTCTCGCCGCCACCAGCGACAACTCCGCCGAGCCGTAGTACTCGACCAGCCTGACGCCCTGCGCCGAGATCGCTTTCGCGGCAGCGTCATCGAGGCCGGCGCCGGCAGCGACGGCAATCCGCGCACGAGGCATCCGGCGGAGGACGTCACGGAGTACCGCAGGCACCGCGTGGACAGCCGTGGCATGCGCGGGATTGTCGGTGACGCATGCCCCCAGCCACAGTGCGTGCACCGCGGCGAACAGGTGCATCGTGGCGTGCAGCGGTCCGGTAATGAGCACGGTGTCGGTCGGGCGGATACCGGATATGTCGGTGAACTCGGGGAAGCTGTCTACCCACGACGCGGCCGTGCGAGCGAGCGGTTTCGGCCGGCCGGTGGAGCCCGAGGTTGCCACCAGCAGGAACGCGTCGGGATCGATGTGCGCAGGGCGCTCGGGACGGGCGGCCGGATCCTCCA